>JABDBT010000073.1 GCA_013288465.1 Bacteroidota bacterium
TGGGATATCGCCCATAAACGTAAAACTATTGTTATTTTCGGGTTCAATGGGTGTAAACAATGTTTTATCATTGTCAAAAGTGAGCGTGCTTTTTAAAACTTTAAACTGGGGTTGTGTTTTTTGATATTGTTCATATAGCTGTTGGGTTAGGCCCTGTATATTATTACCCAACATTTTTTTAATTATCGCATACGTATTAACGGATTTTTCAAATTCAACGCTGCCGCTGGTAATAATATGGGCATGTTGCGCAAACAAAAAGTTACCGGTTAGTAATAGGATGCCGAGTGTGATGAGGATGTTTTTCATGATCATTAATTTTTTGCAGGCGTTGTGCCGAATTGAGTAAAATCCCAGCTTACCGAAAACATAAAATATCTTTTTATACCATTGGTATTGGTTTGGGTAATGGTACTGCCCGATACCCCCCGGCTAAAGTTCACGTTTTGGTCAAGCAGGTCATTTGCGGCCAGTGATAGTTTAAGCTTATCCTCTTTTAAAAATGTTTTACTTAACGACGCGTTCCAGATGGTTTTGTACTGAGCGGTAAAAGTCCGCGTGGCAGCTGTATAAGTATAGTTTACATCTGAAGCGATGATAAATTTAGCCGGAAGGTAATAACTGGCAAATCCGCCTGTTCTAAACCCGGCCGCATTATTATTGTTGGAAGTTTCTAACGAAAACTCGTTAATGGTATAGGATGGCCCGCCCCTAAAATTTAAATTATATTTTTTAGGCTCACCCTTGTTAAAATTAAGAGATGCAGAATAGGTATAGGTTTGCGACTCATTAATTTCATTATTAATATAACTGTAGGCTATATTACCATTTGTACTTAATGACAGCCCAACGTTCATGTCTAACGGCGCTATTTTGCGCGATGAATTAACCGACACGTTATAGTCATAAGGCATTTTATTGGTGAGGTTAACATATTGGGTGGTTGTTTTAGCGGTTAAAACATCCGTAAAGGTATTGTTCACAATTTGATCGGAAGTTGAAGAAAAACTGGCGAACATAAAAAAGTTTGACCCACTTACCGGTTTAAACGAGTTATAAGTTAAAAATATATTATTGGTGAATGAAGGCTTAAGGTTAGCGTTACCTACGGTAATATTTTGCGGATCGGTATTTACCAGTACCGGCTGTATCTGGCTGATAGTAGGTTGCGTGGTATTGCCGCTATAGTTCAATTGAAAGGCCGCCTGCTGTGATGCCCGGTATTGGAAACTTGCCTGCGGGCTCCAGTTTACAAAATCGCGACGGTAAATATTGCCGGTATATTCATCAACCTGTTTAAAGTTAACATCGGCTGCTTTAGTACCGAAATTTAAGGTAACCTTATTCTTTTTATAATTGATAATTGCCCCAACCTGGTTTGTTAGCTGGTTAAATTTATAATCGTTACTATAGGTATTATCCAAAACATTATATACCCCCGGCGATGATTGGTCAAATGATTTTGTATCCTGTGTGGTATTGTTGATGCCCAAACCATAGCTAAATACCAATGATAAGGTTTTTGAAAGCGGCTCGGTATAGGTCATGTTACTGTTGAATACTGCGCTTAGCGTATTGCTGGTTTTATATTGATTGATGGTTTGTGTACTATCCTTAACTCCAGCTTTATAAAAATCAGTTTCGGAGTTTAGATAGCCCTTAGTTTCGCTGTTATTATAGCCTTCGCTAACTGTCCACGAGAAGGTGCGCCTTGGCTTTTTAAATTTTTTGGTATAAAAGGCGCTCGCATTAAATATTTGCTGATCGCCATTATTGGTGACTTTGCGGGCCTGGTTGTTTATTAAATTACCATTGCCATCGCTGGTTGCAGTTTGATAATTGTTATCAACCGTAAAGTTTTTCTGCGTTCCGTCGGCCGTTACTTTAAGGTTTGCCGATGTATCCAGCTTAACGGTATAAGCGGCATCCAATTTTTGCCTGAAAGCATAATTGTCAAACGTTTGGGTGGCTTTGTTGTTTATAACCCCCGTTGATAAGTTTTGCTGCGTTATGGTTTCTGTATTGCCGTTAACTTCTATTGATCCAATTTTGTAGTTTGCATTAATGGTTTCTTTGTCGCCGTTCCATTTGCCATCATAATGCACGCCTCCGTTCCTGGATACCGGCAGGCCCTGGCCATTGTAGGTGCCGTTAAACGAATCAAGTGCATCATTGCTACTGCCACCCATTATCATTATCCCGCCATCTACTAATTGTATGTTACCACCTGTAGCCCCTATATTATTGGCATCGCCAAAATTAAGGCCGGTTTTTCCGTCATCAGCAATGGTAAGGTAAGCCGAGTATTTTTCTCGGGCTTTAAAGCGGTTGTAGATACCTTGCCCGTCATAGTAATCGTCGGTACCAACCCCGCCGGTGACTTTGCCGAAGGTGCCGTTCTTTTTGTCTTCTTTTAATTTAATGTTTATGGTTTTAGTCTTTACGCCGTCGTCAATACCGGTAAAAGCAGCCTGATCGCTTTTTTTATCATAGAGCTGCACCTTATCTACCATATCCGCCCGTATGTTTTTGGTAACCAGCGTGGGGTCGTCGCCAAAAAACTCTTCGCCATCAACCAGCACTTTATTTACTGCCTGCCCGTTGGCCGTTATTTTGCCGTCTTTATCAACCTCCATGCCGGGCAGTTGTTTTAGCAGGTCCTCCACCTTATCATTAGGCTGAATTACGTAAGCTTTGGCATTAAATTCGGTCGTGTCGCCTTTGATTTTTATGGCCGTTACCTGGCCTTTTATCATTACTTCCTGTAAAATTCTTGATTTAAGCCGCATTATTACCGAACCAAAATCAAGCGTTGTATGCGCGGCATCCAATGTAAAAGACTCTACATAATCTGCATAATCTTTGTACGACATTAATAGAATAAACTTCCCGGCGGGTAAACCGGTAATAGCGAAAGTGCCATTGTCGCCGGCGTAAGTAAATTTGCGCAGGGTTGAATCTTTAGCGTTTAATACACAAATGGTAGTGTTTGCCAGTTTAACTTTTGCAGAGGTATCAATAGCCGCGCCCTTTATAGTAAAGGCGTTTTGTGCAAAAAGTGATGTGGTGAACAAGCAAAAGGCCAGTACTGCCGGGATTTTGATCTTCATGGGTTTGGTTTAGATGAAACCAAGGTATAACTAAAATTTTAGTGATTTATATTTTTAACGTTTTTTAACAAAGTTTTTACAAATTCGGTTTTTTGACCATAAAAAAAGTATCCCCGGTTTGAGGATACTTTTATCAACTATTACATTAACTAAGGAAAAAATCTTGTTTAAGCTTAATTATTTGTTTCCGGCTTTTCGGGTTGTTCTGTTTTTTCCGCCTTCTCTTTAGCCTCGGCTTTTTTATCAGCGGCTTTCTTCGCTTTTGTAGTTGTGGTTTTTTTATGTACAGTAGTAGTTCGTGGCTTCATATCACCATCATCATGATTGTATTCGCCAAATTGTTTGGCCATTTCATCCGCATGTTTGGCTATTTCCATCGCGTTTCTTACCATATCTTCCTGCATCTTTTTCCATTCGGGGCTGTTAGTGAATTTTTTACTAAATTCTTCGCCCTGTTTGCCCATTTCGTCAACCTGCTTTTTCCATTCGGGACTATTGTAATATTGCTCCATTTTTTCGCCCTGCATTTTCATTTCGTCCATCTGCTTCTTCCACTCGGGGCTATTGTAGTATTCTTTCATTTTTTCACCCTGCACTTTCATGCCTTCCATCTGCTTTTTCCACTCAGGACTGTTGTAATATTCTTTCATTTTTTCGGCCTGCTTTTTCATAAGCTCGGCCTGTTTCTTCCACTCGGGGCCTTCGTAATATTTTTTCATTTTCTCGCCCTGTAGTTTCATCGCTTCTACCTGGCCTTTCCATTTCGGACTGTTAAAATATTCTTTGATCCGGGCCGAATCAGCAAATTTGAAGTTCCCGTCCATATTGAACCTGAAATTGCCATCATGGTTATCCTTATAAAACTCATTTCGTACAGATTCGGGCATATCATTTACTGAGTTATACTCTTTTTTAACACCGTTCTCATCCTCAACAACAATTTTAATTTTAGCTTTCCTGGTGGTATCGGCAGCTACTTGTTTGTCTTTTATGGTGTCGACTGGTTTGATCATCAGAGGTTTTTTATGCTTAGCTATTATAGGCGCTTTAACAGCTGGCTCAACAGGTTTTGTATTGGTTACTGAGGCAAATAAAGTATGCACGGTATTTTTGATAGCCGCTTTAGTGCTTTTAATTTCGGGGTTTAGCCAGGCAATACTGCTCAGGCTACCGGCAAATAATACTACGGCCAATAAAATATGGCGGATGTTGCCTATGGGTTGTTTTGTTTTCATGATACGTTCAATTCGGGTTAATAAATAATTTTTGTTTTGGGTGGCCGCCAGGGCCAGTTTAATATCTGTTTGCCGCGCTTCTTCCAGTTTAAGCAGGGCATAAGCATAAGTTAAGGGGTTGCCCGATGTTTCAACCACCACATCGTCACAGCGGTTTTCCCGCTCTTCGCTGATGATACGGTTGATGAGCTGTGCAAACGGGTTAAAAAACAGCACAACCGAAATAAGCTGCTGTACCAGGTTCACGAGGTAATCGTTACTCTTAATGTGCGATAACTCATGCAGTAATATGGTTTCGATCTCCTCGGCTGATAGTTGGAAAGTTAAAGTTATGGGCAATAGCAATATGGGTTTAAAATAACCGATAACACAGGGCACGTCAACCAGGCGGCTAAAGCTCACCTGTACCCGCTTGCGGATATTTAGTTGCTGCGAAAAAGTATTGATACGTTGTTGTAACGTATCGGCGGCTATCATTCCTTTTTTGATCAGCCTGATCTTGTTCCATGCCAAACCTAATTTACCCAGGTTGACCATCAACCCTACGGCGTACAATACCGATATATAAGGCAAATAGCTTTTTATGGTTGCGTATAGCATTGTTTTTAAATCAACATTGCCTGCCGTGTGGAAGTGCAGACCCGCAATCAATGGCGATGCATAAGTTGCGGTTACCGGGCCCCAGTTGTAAGCCTGTGCCTCGGCATAAAAAGTATAGGCAAACCATGCCGCCATACTAACTAAGCCCAGCGATGACAGGTTATATTTTTTTACCGACGATAACTTGGGCATGGCCGCAAACAGCAGTTTCAATACAAAATAGATCAACAGCCCCTGCCATAGCGAGTGGATAATGGTGATGCCTAAAACCTGGCTCATGTTGTACAATATGGTTGCCATAACTTTAAAACTTATATGTCGTTATTAATAACTATTAATTCCTAATCTCCAATTAACTAATCTCTAATCACCAACCTTTAATCTCTCTCAGCAAATTGTTGCAAATAATTTTTTATCGCGTCTATTTCATCTTTCGATGCACGATGCTGACCCAGTGCCTGTATAACCAACTCGGCGGTTGAACCTTTAAAAACGGTATCAATTATTTTATCCAGGGCGGTATTTTGCGCCTGCTCGCGGGTAATGAGCGCTTTATACAAATGCGTTTTGGCATTGGTATCGCGTTCAACCAGGCCTTTTTCGTGCATTATCTGCATTAGCTTTAAGGTAGTGGTATAACCGGCATCTTTGTTTTTTGCCAGTTCTTCGTGCACATCGCGCACGGTACACTGGCCGTTTTTCCAAATCACCTGCAATATTTCAAGTTCGCTTTCCGTCGGTTTCAGATCCATCATTTTCATATATACGAATATCTTCGTACAAAGATGTACGATAGTTTTCGTATATGCAAGGGATGGGGGAATTTATTTTGTTAAAATTTGTTAAATGCATTCTATTAGGTGTAGTTTAGTAAGTTATCGACATAACCCTTTGAATCGCGCATCAAATGAATTTAGATAAAGCAGATAAAATTTATCGTAAGGTGTTAATTAGCCTTTTTATTGTTGTTGCAATAACTGGCCTCGTAAAAGCTATTTACTATCAAAGAAAAGGCATAACTGAAGAGCTTGACAATCATTTTGAGGGTGTTGTTGACAGCGTTTCTTATGATATAAAAGGCAAAGCTTCTGTTATTATTAAAGGGACACACTTTTATTTAGGTGATGGAAATTGGGATTTCGACCATAACCGAATAGAAAAGGGAGACTCTTTGATAAAAAAGAGAAATTCGATGATTATCAAATTAAAAAGACCTAATGGGCAGGTTGTAATAGAAGGCGAGGAGTTGTGATGGAAGGTGAGGAATATTAAAAAATTTCAATGTTGCCATTAATTAGGGGAAATATATTTCGTGAAAAAAAGTGGCAGTCCCTAAAACCCATCGCTCTTGTATCTTGATTTTTTCAAATAAGCCAGTTTAGCTAAAGTTTTAATTGCAGCCAAACTAACAAATACCAGGTGTTTTTAATGCTGAATATTTGTAAATTTGCAAGTAAGCACTATTTGATAGTGGGCGAAGAACAAAAAAGAGATTTATTTTTTCCTGGCAATTTAAATTTAGGATTATGTATTCAGAAGCAAGAAAACTACATATTATAGAAGAAGTGCTTAAAATAAAAAGCGAAACTGCTTTGATGGAAATAGAGGCTATGGTTAGTAAAGCTATTGGATTTAAAAAAGCAAAAAAAGCAAGCGCTCATGATTTTTTAGGGTTACTTTCTGAAAAAGATGCATCATTAATGGATGCCGCTATAAAAGAAGGTTGTGAGCAAATCAATCCTGATGACTGGAAATAGGATTTTATTAGATACCAACATTATTTCGGCCTGGCTTAAAGGTGAGAAGGCAATAGCGGACAAAATAGATGACGCAGATGAGGTTTATATTCCTGTTCATGTTTTGGGTGAACTGTATTATGGTGCGCAGCATTCAACAAATGTCCAAACCAACCTCGCAAATATCAAAAAAGTTATAGCGCGTTATGAATTACTGAATACAAACGAAGTTACCGCTTCCCTTTACGGTATTATTAAAGCCTCGTTAAGAAGAAAAGGCAAGCCAATTCCTGAAAACGATATTTGGATAGCAACCATTGCAAAACAACATCAACTTACATTAATTACAAGGGATAAACACTTTAATGAAGTTGACGGATTAGACGTAGATAACTGGTAGCAGGAAAGCTTAAGAAATATCTCAATTCTTCAATTTATATAATTCCGAAATCGGTGCGTTTGTACAAAACCAACTGTAAACCAAAAAGCGGTTCCAGGCGTTCCAACTGTTCCACTTTATGTTGGAACACCTAACCCATCATAACTAAAAAAGGCCTGAGAAATATCCCAAGCCTTTAAAATTCTATAAATCCGATCCGCCCATTGGCCTGACCGAAATCCGAAATTAAATTAGCAATCTCACCGGCTCTTCCAGCAACGATTTCAGCGTTTGCAGGAAGGCTGCACCTGTCGCGCCGTCAACCACGCGGTGGTCGCAGCTTAGGGTTACCTTCATAATATTGCCCGGTACCACAGCGCCGTTTTTAACTACAGGAACCGCTTGTATGCCGCTAACAGCAAGGATACATGAATCGGGCGGGTTAATGATGGCTGTAAACTCGTCAACGCCAAACATGCCTAAGTTTGATATGGTGAAGGTTGAGCCTTCCCAATCTGCCGGTTGCAGCTTTTTAGCTTTGGCACGCTGCGCAAAGTCTTTTACCTCCACAGATATATGGCTTAATGATTTGCCGTCCGCAAAACGAATAACAGGCACTAACAAGCCTTCGTCAACCGCTACGGCAACACCAATATGGATATGCTCGTTGTAACGGATCTTATCGCCCAACCATGATGAGTTAATATTGGGGTGCTGTTTTAAAGCCATAGCACAAGCTTTTAAAACAAAGTCATTAAATGATATTTTAACCGGCGCTACTTCGTTTATTTTGGTGCGGGCCGCAATAGCCTGGTCCATGTCTATCGACATGGTTATATAAAAATGCGGTGCGGTAAACAAGCTTTCGGCCAGGCGTTTGGCAATAACCTTGCGCATCTGGGTAACCGGTTTTTCGGTAAATTTCTCTTCGCCGGTAAAGGTTGGCATAGTTACCTGTTTAGCAGCAGGTGCGGCCGCGGCCGGTGCACTTTCGGCCTGAGCGGCTGGTTTAGCAGCAGCCGGGGTAAACTCTTCAACATCCTTCTTCACAATTCGTCCGCCTTCGGCAGTGCCTTTTACGCTATGCAGATCGATGCCCTTATCCTTAGCTATTTTACGTGCTAACGGCGATGCTTTTACGCGACTGTCATCATCACTTGTGGTTGTAGCAGCCGGGGCTTCTTCTGTAGTGGCCGGTGCCTCAGCAGCAGGGGTTGCAGCGGGTGCAGCATCACTGCTGTTACTACCTGAACCGGTATCTTGCAGCAACGGTGTAATATCCGTTCCTTCTTTACCAACAATGGCTATAATTCCGTTTACCGGTGCTGCTTCGCCCTCTTTGGGGCCAATATATAACAGGGTACCCGCTTCATAGCCCACCACTTCCATGGTGGCTTTATCGGTTTCCACATCAGCAAGCGAGTCGTCTGATTTTACTTTATCACCAACTTTAAAGTTCCATTTGTTAATGATGCCTTCGGTCATGGTATCACTTAAAGCGGGCATACGTATTACCGTAGCGGGGATGCTTGACAGGTCAACTTTGGGTGCAGCCGGTTTGCTTTCGGCAGCCGGAGTAGCCACAGGCGCTTTATCAGCAACCGGGGCAGGTTCTTTTTCAGCTTCAGCAGGTTTAGCATCGCTGCTGCTTCCTTCTAAAGCCGCTTTATAATCTTCACCATCCTTACCTAAAACGGCTATAACCGCATCAACGGGTACTGATTTCCCTTCTTCAACGCCAATGTATAGTAAAGTACCATCCTGGTACGATTCAAAATCCATTGTTGCCTTGTCTGTTTCTATCTCGGCCAGCACATCGCCCGATTTGATCTTATCACCAACTTTCTTATGCCATTTAGCTACCACGCCATCGGTCATGGTATCGCTCATTTTTGGCATTTTAACTACTTCGGCCATATCTTTTAGGATGAATGGGTATTTTAAATTATGGGTTAGTCTTTAATATATGGATAATCCTTTTGCACGTAAACATCTGTATATAACTCAGATGCTTCGGGCCATGGCGATTCTTCAGCAAATTTTACCGCTTCGTCAACTTCGGCCTTAATTTTGGCATCAATATCTTCAAACCATTTCTCATCGGCATAGCCAGCTTTTTCAATAGCGTGCCTTATGGCTTCAATAGGGTCTTTTGCTTTATAGCTTTCCAGCTCTTCCTTAGTACGGTATTTTTGAGGATCAGACATCGAGTGGCCCTTATACCTGTAGGTACGCATCTCCAAAAATGTTGGGCCTTCGCCGTTGCGGGCACGCTGCACCGCTTCGTCCATGGCATTATGCACCGCAACCGGGTCCATACCATCAACTGCCGACGAAGGAATTCCATACGGCAAGCCTAATTTATAAATATCTGTTTGTATGGTAGTACGCTCAACCGAGGTACCCATGGCATAACCGTTGTTTTCGCAAACAAATATTACCGGCAGTTTCCATAGCGCGGCCATATTAAAGGTTTCGTTGAGCGCGCCCTGGCGTACGGCGCCGTCGCCCATGTAGGCCACGTTTACAAATTGGGTGCCTTTAAACTTCTCGGCAAATGCAATGCCCGCACCTAAAGGTATCTGTCCGCCTACTATTCCGTGCCCGCCATAAAAGTGATGTTCTTTTGAGAACATGTGCATGGAGCCGCCCTTGCCTTTTGAGCAACCAGTGGCTTTTCCATAAAGCTCGGCCATTACAGCGCCCGGCGTAACACCTTTTGCTAAAGCATGCGCGTGATCGCGATAAGCGGTGATCAGGCTATCTTCTTTTTTCAACACGGATACAGCCCCGGCCAATACGGCTTCCTGGCCAATATACAAGTGGCAAAAGCCACGTATTTTCTGTTGCCCATATAGCTGTCCGGCCTTTTCTTCGAACTTGCGCATTAAAAGCATCGACTCGTACCATTGAAGGTAAGTGTCTTTATTTATTTCGATTGAACTCATTTGTTAACCAATCAATTTTATAGATAAAGCGCAAATCTAATTATATCCTGCAAATTATCGAAACTGCAACAAATTTGTTAGAAGATTTATTTGATTTATATGCTCTTTTTTGTTGAAAAAAATATTGACATATGTTTGCAATATTAAAAAATATGGATAGTTTTGTGGCCGACCACAAGAACACTGTCCAATTTAATGAGCAATTTGTTGATCAAACAGCAACAAAATAAATAATTAATGAAGAAAACAATACTGGCAATTGCCTTATTTTTCAGCGTTTTAGCTTCACAGGCCCAAACAAAAACCGTTCCAAATCAGCCGGTTGATAAAGCGCCAGACGAGCAGGAGAGTTTAGCAAAAGATTATCTGTCACAAATTATGGGTGTTGCATTATCGGCAACATCAAATATGAAACTTTTTCACTTTGTTTACGATTGGATAGGCACCCCTTACCGTTTTGGCGGCAGTTCAAAAAAAGGGATAGACTGTTCGGCATTTACAAAACAACTATACAGCCAGGTATTTAACCTGGATATTAAACGCAACTCGCGCGATATTTTCAGCATGGTTAGCCCGGTTAGTAAGGACGACCTAAAAGAAGGCGACCTGGTTTTCTTTAAAATACATAGCCGCAGCATTTCGCATATAGGTATTTACTTAGGCAATAACCGTTTTGCACATGCCTCAATGAAAGGTGTAGCCATTAGCAGTCTTGATGACCCTTATTATAGCCGTTATTTTTATAAAGGCGGCAGAGTGCTCAGCGCCTTTAAAGAAGAGCTGGGGCTAACGGGCAACACAAACGAAACCAATTAAAAACTTAATAATCAAAGACCCTTCCTTATCGAAGGGCTTTTTTTTGCCCTGGCTTCCCGATAATCTTTACTTAGCCTCGTCGGTGGTATTCCTTACCAGGCTTATACCCGTAAAGAAAAATATGACGGCAATAATACCAACCACGGTTAGCACAGTTATCCCACCACTATGGTTTATTATGCCAATGCCGGTATAAATTAATCCTGCAATACCCAATAGGGTAAGTATTGTTCCAAAAACCCGTTTTAAATTCATATATTTAAATGCCTTAATGTAAAGGCATTCATTATAAACAAATAACACACCAAATAATTAAATCTATCTTTAGTTTCTAAAAAACAGCTTATGGAAGTTTCATCAATCGTCACCTTAGTATTTGTATTTATTATACTGATTGGTTTGTTTTCGTCATTTGTGTCTGTAAAACAAGGCACAATTGCAGTAGTTACCGTATTTGGCAAATACCGAAGGATATTAACCCCGGGGCTAAACTTTAAGATCCCTTTTATTGAAAATATTTATTCTTATATCTCTATTCAAAATCGCTCCGTCGAGCTGGAGTTCCAGGCTGTAACTTTTGACCAGGCCAATGTTTATTTTAAAGCCATGCTGCTTTACTCTGTTTTAGACCAGCAGGAAGAAACCATAAAAAACGTAGCATTTAAGTTTGTTGACGACCGCAACCTTATGCAGGCGCTTATCCGCACAGTTGAAGGCTCTATCCGTGCTTTTGTGGCAACCAAACGCCAGTCGGAAGTATTGATATTAAGGCGCGATATTGTTGAACATGTAAAAGAGCAGCTGGACCAGGTGCTTGAAACCTGGGGCTATCATTTACAGGATCTGCAATTAAACGATATTACCTTTGACGAGGTGATCATGAAGTCAATGAGCCAGGTGGTGGCATCAAACAACCTGAAAGCCGCTGCCGAAAACGAAGGACAGGCCCTACTGATCACTAAAACCAAGGCAGCAGAAGCCGAAGGGAATGCTATTAAGATATCAGCCGAGGCCGAGCGCCAGGCATCGCAACTGCGCGGGCAGGGCGTGGCATTGTTCCGCGAGGAAGTGGCCAAGGGGATGAGTGTTGCTGCCAAAGAAATGCAGGACGCACACATGGATACTTCGGTTATTTTATTTACTATGTGGACAGAGTCAATAAAACACTTTGCCGAAAACTCGCAGGGTAACGTTATTTTCCTGGATGGATCAACCGATGCCATGCAGCAAACCATGAAAGAAATGATGAGCTTAAACCTTTTGCATGCTGACAAAGTCAAAAAGTAAATAGTTTAACCAAAAAGGCATGAAGTTTAGGGCAGTGAAGTTGATCGGCGTTATCGCCTTTGTATTGTTATTTACCCGGTTCGCGGCAGCGCAATCATCAGATTATCACCAATTAAAGGCGGAGGAATTTGAAGGCATGCCCGATGTGAACAGCGCGGATAATATAGCCTATACCAATTGTTTTATTGATTTTAACTATCGCGCCAAAAGCGAAAAGGGGCTTTATCGGCTAACCTGCGATATTAAACTGGTGTTTAGCCATGATAAATCGTGGATAAATAAACGGAAAGTGCTGTCGGCCAAAATGATGAGCGATATACTGAACCACGAGCAGGGCCATTATATTATTGCCTACATGGAGCAGCAGGAGCTGATACGCACCATCAGCAAAACCCGTTTCGACGCCAATTACCAATACGAGGCAAGCAATATTTTCGAGCGACTTCATGAAAAATACAAGCAGCTGTCCCTCGATTATGATGAAGATACCGGGC
>JABDBT010000074.1 GCA_013288465.1 Bacteroidota bacterium
CATCGGAACGATTGGTGTTTTGTGTAAATTGCCACAATATAATGATGATCAATGGCAAATAGCTATACACAGATTCATATTCAATTTGTATTCGCCGTAAAATACAGAGCCGCCCTTATTGACAATAACTGGAAAGAAAGGCTACATCAATACATAACAGGCATTTTTCAGCAGAATAAACATAAAATGCTTCAAATAAACAGCATGCCAGACCATATTCATATTTTTATCGGAATGTGCCCAGATCAATCAGTCTCTTCATTAATACAAAATGTAAAGACAGAAAGTAGTAAATGGATTAAAACACAAAATTTATGCCCTGCCCCCTTTGCCTGGCAGGAAGGCTATGGCGCATTTTCTTATTCAAAAAGCCAGGTACCCGATGTGGTAAGATATATTCAAAACCAGGAAACGCGTCATAGTAACGAAACATTCTTGGATGAATATAAAAAGCTTTTGACTGCTTTCGAAATTGAATGGGATGAAAAATACATCTTTAAAAACCTGGAATTGCGCTTATACCATGCGTTCCTACGGAACGCTGACAATTACTTTAATTTATTCTACCAACCAAATGTGCCTAACGGCACAACCTGGATCGCTAAAAATATCCCGAAAAGTTTTAATTCATTTGTTCTCCATAATTAAATAATCATCGAAAACTTTAAGCAAAAGCTATATATTGGCGCAATGAAAAAAGAAGTAAAGCGCCCTGTATATTTAATACTGATCGCCATCATACTGTTTTCGGCATCCATGTCTGTTCCGCAGTTATATAACTCCAAATGGCGGGACCCGGTGCAGGGCGGTGCGGCAGGTTTAGCAATTGCCGCATTACTGGGCACGCTCCCTATATTTTTGAGGAAAGATAAGAACAAAGTGAAATAGGGATTTCCGGCAATCGCACGCCGGCGATGACTCACCCGACCGCTCCGCCAATAGGCGGATGGGTCGCCCTCTCTTTGCTGCGCGCAAAGAGGGCTGGGGAAAGGTGGTTTAGAAGAAAATCAATCTTTAATTTGTGAAACCCATTATTATATTTGTGTTATGAAAAATCATTTAATGAGGGCGGTAGTTTTTATCGTTTTAGGCGTAGCGCTGTTTACGGTAAGCACACTGTCAAAAGACACCATCGTTGAAAAATGGAGCAGCTTTTTACTTGGCTTTTCGTTCCCGCTATTTGTTGGCGGTATCATTTCATTAGTACAGCACTTTAAAAAGGTAAAAGCTGCCCAAGTCAGCAACTAAAAAATAGCGCGGTTGGCTCCGCCGTCAACCTGTATGGTTGTGCCCGAGATATAGGAAGCTTGTTCAGAAGCTAAAAATGCCACTAGCGCCGCCAGTTCTTCGGGCTTGCCAATGCGCCCTAAGGGGATATTCTTCGTTTTCTCCTGCATCACTTTTTCGGGGTCGGCATCTTTGGGGAAAGTATGTTTTATGCGGTCGGTTAGTATTAAGCCCGGCGCTACATTGTTAACGGTGATATTATAAGGCCCAAACTCATCGGCCATTAATTTTGCCATGCCCACCACGCCCATACGCATACTGGTTGATAACACCGAATTTGCCAATACCGCTTTTACCGAACCACTAATGATATTGATAATGCGCCCGCTGGCGGTTTGCTTTAAATAGGGTAATACCAGCCTGCTGGTACGCGCCATGCTAAGCAGGTTTAGCTCAAACGCCTTTTGCCATTGGGTATCATCAAAATTTTCAAATTTATCAAAGGGCGGCCCGCCTGCGTTGTTCAACAGGATATCTATACGGCCAAAGGTACCTGCTGCTTTTTTAATGAAGTTTTCAATTTCTTCGCCATTGGATACATCAACGGGAATCGCAACAACGGCATTGCCGGTAAGTTGCTGTATTTGGGCAGCGGTTTTATCCAGTTCCGCTTTATCGCGCGAGCCTATGATCACTTTGGCGCCTTCAGTGGATAGGGTGGTGGCTATAGCCTTGCCCAAGCCTTTACTGGCAGCCAATACAATAGCTACTTTGTTATTGAGTTTTAAATCCATGGTGATATGCTAAGATAGTAAGGAGAATCAAGAGTCAAGAACCAAGAGGCAAGAAAACAGTAATATCGGTATTAATTCTTCAATTTAAGAATGTGCGAAGTACCCTGTTGAAGATGAGTCTTCCGAACTGCATTTAGCTCAATGCATTGGCCGGCGAGGACTCACCCCGCCGACGCTACGCTGGGCAACCCTCTCTTCGCTGCGCGCAAAGAGGGTTGGGCAACGGTTTTTCAATGCAAATTAATATCCGGGAAACCCGGATCAACAATATGCGAAAGATGGTGCGCCAATAGTATAGGACTGGGGCCGGCATTAGCATCGCGGTTGGTGAGCAGTATCACGGATATGCCCGAGGTTAGGTCCCTGATATAAACGGTACCTGTGTAGCCCGCGTGTTCGGCAACATGCCTGGGGCCTTTGTTGTACAATTGCCAGCCCAGGCCGTAAGCGTATTGGCCGTCGTTATTGTCAGAGAACACGCGGTAGGGCGCGGTAGCTTCCTTTAATACCGCAGGCGTGATCACATCTCCCCGTACCAATGATTGCTCATACAGTATCATATCATCAATAGTTGACATTACCCCGAAATGCGGCGTAAGCTCAAATTGCCATTGCCTGCGGTTATGCTTGTAATTACCGTTCTTGTCCACAATATAGCCCTCGGCCCGGTTAGGTATAATATCATTCTGACTTAAAAACCGCGTATGTTTCATACCAATCGGTTTAAATATCCTGTCGATCATCAGCGTATCAAAATTGCGACCGGTAGCTTTCTCTAACGCGTAGCCCGCTAAAAAGTAGCCTTCATCGCTGTACTTCCAGTGCAGACCGGGGGCAGATAGCATGGGGGTTTCCATAGCGCCTTTTAGCATCAGTTCCCTGCTATAATTGAGCAGGTAGGAACCATCGGTTTTAGGCTCAAAAGCCAGGGCCAGGCCGGCCATGTGGCCCAATAACTGCCTTATAGTAATAGGTTCCCAGCCTTTGGGCGCGTTGGGGATGTATTTTACCAGCTTATCATCTAAGGAAATTTTGCCTTCATGCGCCAGCGTAATGATGAGCGCCGATGTAAACTGCTTGGTTAACGAGGCCAGCTCAAAAACCGTATTGCGCGTAACAGGTGTGCCCAGCTCCAGGTTTGATACTCCGTAGGTTTGCACATACATTACCTTGCCGTTTTTTACCACCGCCACCGCCACGCCCGGCGCTTTGGCCGACTTCATAAAATGGCGGATGGCCGTATCAATTTTATAGTTAAGTAGTTTTTGCTGGGCATTTGCCGTAACAGCAGCAGCCAATAAAAATAACAACAGGCGCAGGTTTTTCATTAAGGTGTGGTTTTATGTTTGTTGAGGAACAAGATAAACCAATAGTTTTAAAATGGCAAAATAAAGTACGAGGGTTAAAAGCAATGGCCACGTGCGATTCCCTCCCCTGGGAGAGCGGAGGGAGGGGTTTCTACACCATTCAGGTCTTCGAACGGTATTTAATTGTAAATAAGAACATCCGACCGCTCATAGCCGCGGGGGCTTAGTCACTTTCCCTTAGATGGAAAGTAACCAAAGATCAAGTCAGTAGAAAGGCTTCTTGCGCTCTCGGCCTTATGCGCTGCAGACCAGTCAAAACCGGGGCTGGAAACAATTGCCCCGCCTTATGCGCTTGTTGCCTGCGCACTTGCACATGGCTTGCCCTTCTGCAAATATTTCCTATGCCCTGCAGCCGCACCGGACCTGCCTGATTTTGCCTGGCCCCGGGCCGAAGCTGTTCTACTGACGGGTTATCAATAACTACCCTAACCGATTTTTAATTGCCATTGGTTTACGCTATGCAAGCACCGGCCCCGTTCGATCCCCTCCCCTGGGAGGAGCAGGGAGGAGTTTAGTCCGCTATGCATTTTCGCTAAACCCAAGGGAGGGAATTAATAATCATCCTCACAATCACTCAAACCGTATCCAGTCAATAGCTGCGGAGTTTGTGCTTTTAAGGATAATGAAAAGATCGTGTTTACCTGCCGGTATTTTTAACAGGTTTGATTTGGTTATCCGCCAGTCGCTGCTTTTGGCTACTTTGGCGGTGCCGATGAGTGTGCCGCCTGGTTTGTCGAGCCGGATCTCTACGACTGACCCTTGTGCGGAGGTACCCATGATGTCAACCGCTTTCAGCTTATTACGCCCAAAGTCAACCGCGTTATACCGTATCCAGGCGCCTTTGTCATTAAACATGGTTTTCCAGCCTTTCATACGGTTTGTCGTGTCTATATAATCAACGGCTATGCCTTGTTTGCTGATGTCGCTGTAGCGGTCAATCTGTATTTCTTTGTTGGCCCGGGTAATGCCTGCGCCACGCAACGTGGGCACAACTTCGCGGATAGTGCCGTCTTCGTTAAAAAAAAGACTGTCGGCCATTACCGACCGGTTTTTATCAAAATTGGGCGAAAGGTCATTGCGGTGATAAAACAGGTACCATTGCCCTTTAAATGCCAATATCGAATGATGGTTAGTCCAGCAGTTTGGCGTTTCCTTCATAATTACCCCGGCAAACTTAAAGGGCCCCATCGGGTTATTTCCCATGGCATACTCCAGCCGTTCGGTTTTATTGGCTACGTGCGGGTAGGTTAAATAATAAATGCCGTTGCGCTCAAACATATACGGCCCTTCTTTAAGGCCTTTATCGGGCAGGTCGCCCAAAATTTGAGGTTCCGAGGCAAGCTCCAGCATATTATCTTTCAGTTTCGCCGCGTAAATATTGCCCTGCGCCCAATACAGGTAGGCCTGGCCGTCTTTGTCGATAATTACATTCGGGTCAATACCGTGTACCCCTTTAATTGGTTCGGGTTGGGGAACAAAAGGCCCGTAAGGTTTATCAGCCACGGCTACCCCTACGGCAAACCCTCTTCCGTAGGCGGCCTTTAGCTGGGCCGGAAAATAAAAGTAATACTTCCCATTGCGGTCTATACAATCAGGCGCCCACATGGCGTAAGCGTTTGAATCCACCCAGTTTACCTTGTTTTGGCTTACAATTACGCCATGATCTGTCCAATCCGTTAAATTGGGCGACGAAAAAACATGGTAATCGGCCATATTAAACCAACCTGCACGACCATGGCCTTTGGTCGCCACAATATCATGCGAAGGATATAGATATATCTTGTCCCCAAAAACACGCGCCGACGGGTCAGCAGTAAACTGGTTTGTTATCAGCGGGTTTTGCGCCATAGCGCTATTGGCAAGCAATAGCATTGCCCCGGCAAGCAGCATGTTTTTAAAGTGTTTCATAACTTAATTTAACCCCTAAGGGGTACTCCACACAAAGTAAATGTTTTTTTGAATAGGTTGTTGCAATCGATTGCGGAAAAGGTAACTTTTTCACTATCCACACGAGTTAAAAATAATAAGACCATTTATGCCAAGATGTAACTACCATACAATAAGACGGCCTTCACACCACACGAATTACGATAACAGGAATACGAATAGGTGTATCTACCATACAAAAAGATGGCTTTCACACCCTATTTAACATCATAAACTATCTAAGTTGTGGTGTCCCTACCATACAAAAAGATGGCTTTCACACCACAAACTTTTTGACAAACAACCACCCGAAAGGTGTCCCTACCATACAAAAAGATGGCTTTCACACCTTAGGAGCTCAGGTTTACGGCATTATACAGGGTGTCCCTACCATACAAAAAGATGGCTTTCACACCATTATGACACCAGCAATCAGTCGGCTAAGAGGTGTCCCTACCATACAAAAAGATGGCTTTCACACCTATGCGTTCCTCATTACGCACCGAAAATGAGGTGTCCCTACCATACAAAAAGATGGCTTTCACACCTTACAAAAACGGTTAACAACGTAGCGACTGGGTGTCCCTACCATACAAAAAGATGGCTTTCACACCCAGCACAAGTTTCAGTATGGTATCGAACCCGGTGTCCCTACCATACAAAAAGATGGCTTTCACACCAACGGCGGCTTCGCAAACAAATCTTTTAAGGGTGTCCCTACCATACAAAAAGATGGCTTTCACACCAAGGATAAACTCGTATATCGAATGCTTCGAGGTGTCCCTACCATACAAAAAGATGGCTTTCACACCCTGAATGGGCACCACTAAGACGGACAATAGGGTGTCCCTACCATACAAAAAGATGGCTTTCACACCCTGAAAGGTGTAATATTAAAATGTTTTTATGGTGTCCCTACCATACAAAAAGATGGCTTTCACACCCGCAATTGCAGTAATTATAATTGAACTTTAGGTGTCCCTACCATACAAAAAGATGGCTTTCACACCCTTTAACTATCCCGGATATGGTGGTTACAGGGTGTCCCTACCATACAAAAAGATGGCTTTCACACCCAAGTGGAAGCTGGACATCGTTAGGGGGCAGGTGTCCCTACCATACAAAAAGATGGCTTTCACACCATGGTTGCCAGAAACCATGATACCACAAAAGGTGTCCCTACCATACAAAAAGATGGCTTTCACACCCATGAAATACATTAGTCATTAATAACCAAAGACTTATTTAATCCATTGGTTGCTAAATATTCTTAAATTATTTACTTTTCTATCCGGCTTATAATTTAATTGCCTTCCTTAGGCAAGTAAGCTGACCGATCCTTCTTAGCATGCAAATCTTCTGTTATTTGAAGTATCTCCCTTGTAGTTTCTCCTTTTCGGGTAAGCCATGAAAAACTGCCATTGGTGGATATAGGAATATCATTATGAAAAATGACGTTGCGATAGTCATTAATAATTTCCGAATCAGTTTGTGCGGCCAACTCCAAAATACTTAAAAAACTGCAATGATATTTATCATCTTCCTGCTTCTTAGGCCTGTTTTCAAACTTCTCTTTTAGCCATGTGTGAAATTTATTTTTATCGCCTTCGAAATTTACATCAAGTGCCTTTTGCAAAACATTTTTCTCAAATGTCAGCATATAATCGCCCAATTTTTGACCAGTACGCCGCACAAGGTCAATTTCGTTTCGTAGTAATTGGAAAGGAATAGGATTACCTTTTGTGCCATCCGGCAATGCTTTTCCTTCAAATTGATTTATTGACAATGTATTTAAATCATCTTCCCAAAGGTCATGCTCATCATTGCAACGTTTTTTAAAATGGACGGCTGCCTTACGCAAGCGGCTTTTTTCGGTCATAAACATCATATTGTCCAACTGGTGCATTAGCACTTCTGTATATAATGGCTCCGAAACCGGATCATCAGGACCGCCATTTATAAGAGGTAAAGGGATAGACAAAGCGTTCATCTTTTCAAGTTGGACAGTCTTTTCTTTTTCCACCATCTCACTCATTATTTTTGTGAAATCATTGTTTTTCAAATAACGCTGCGCCATCCACCAAAGTAATATATCCTCTGTATGCGTGGTATTGATTAAACCTTTTAAAATATGCACCTGTTTTTGCTGATTTATGGCCGGGTACAGGTATTCAACCATTTCTGCCTTATAAAATTCTTTGCGCAGAACATTACCCAATTGTTTGTTTTTCCGGAGATCAGAAAATAAATTGAGTGCTGGTCGTTGTTGAACTTTATTGCCATCCTTGTTAACCACGATTGACAATTTTCGTCCCGCTGTATATTCATCTGGAAAAAGCCCCTTGACAACAAGCATAGGGTGTATGGAAAAAGGCTGCACCTGTAATGTCTTTTGATGTTTGCCTTTTAATATTTCCTGATCTTCTGGTTTTAGGAAGTCAGGCGGTATTGATATTCCGAATTTTCGGCACAAGGCAGGCAGATCTTTTTTTAACAATTGTGATGGTAACGTTAACAAGTTATCAAAAAACAATTCGCGATTGTTAAAGACCAGTTCCATTAAATTGTCCAGGCTTTGAGCATCGTTTAAAAGTGTCCTTATTTCATTTGGTATTGGAGGTTGCCTTGTTCCTAATTTAAAAAGCTTCTCAAAAAGATAATCAAAAGTAATTTGTTGACCGGGTTTCTTTGCTTTAAGGTGCAAACTATAATGGCATATGCTCATTTGATTATATTCATTTGCTCTTAAAAACTTACCGTCTGGTCTTTTTTCGCTCGACCATTCAAACAATCGATAAGCACCCATCACCATTTTGTTTTTAACCGCGCGGCTAATATATTGCCTGTTTGCCAGGGCATTTTTCCACTCATTTTTTATAAAGGCAAACCTGTTAACCAATAATTTTTTTAGTTTATCCTGGTCGTTAAAGGCCGGTTGAAGATAGTTGGATACAAAAGGTTTTTCCAGCAGTGCATACTCTTCTTTGTCGTCAAAATAACCCTTGCTTTCCAATTTCTTTAGGTCATCGACAAGGGAATGGAAAAATTGCTGTAGTACAGTTGCATATTTTGTCTCGTTCTTTTGAATATACGCTGCTAAATATCGCATGGCATTAGGGCCTAAAGCAAACTGATAAAATTTGTTATGATTTTTAACTACATTTTCATCTTTCAGTACTGCCACATAAATATGGCCATTTTCAAGTGTTAGGCGGTAATCCTCATTCGGTGGTATTGCCGATGCTTTAAAATAATCTTTTATTTTTACTAAACCATTTTTGTCTTCCTCTTTTATCTGCATAAACCGCTCCATACCCCAGTACCAGTTATCGCCTGCAAAATCCATCAGGTATTTTGCAGTATAAAATACAAATCGGTTGCCTTTCCTGAATTTTTGGTTGGTTCGCAAAACATAATCCTGTTGATATACCTGGATGGGTTCGGGTTCAATTTCTAATTTTTCATTTCCTTTTTTGTCTATAATTGACACCCAATTCTTATCATTTGGCCGTATATAATTTGCCAACAGCGTACTATCTTTTTCGGGATTGCCTTTTTCAAGGGCCTCAAAAAAAGATAATACCCAACTCGGTAACCTTGCGCCCGCCGCGCAGGTATTGATTTTCCTTTGTAAGCAAATAGACTTGTTCGTCATCTGTTCTTTCAGCTATCGGCTTAATTAAAATATCATATAGCGTTGTCCTATTATTGGCCTGTTTCTTTAATTCAATGGCTAATATTGCAAGAGGTGCTGGCAAATCAACCATGTTGTGGTGTAAGGTTTGCAACAATACCAGCCTATGTAATGCCTCAAAATTAATATGAAAACTAAAGCCAGACAATTCATCATAAGTAAAGGCAATTGTGCCGGTACTGTGCTTATCTTCCTGTTCTTTTTTCAAGGTTTCTGCATCTTCCTCCAACTCTAACGATGCTTTTATTTTTCGGTCGATGAGGGTAAATTTTAATTCTGGAAGTATATTTTTACTTTCGATATAATCTTTTAGTTGTTCTACATTTTTAATCAGTTCATTATTATTATCAAACAAAGGCATAGCATCATTGCTTCCCCAGTAATCAGGATAATCCATTAAATAGGAAATCAGTTTAAAGGCGGTACGTGCTTTAAATACATTCTGTCTTACTTCGGGGGCAAGGGTATCTATAAAACGATCTTCATGATTAAAGTCGGTAATGGCGGCACCATCCCGATTACAGTAAAAAGTATATAACAGCCGTTTTATTTTAAATTGCGGCATATCCGCGCGTTTGTAACCGGTTCGCTGTTGCAAAAACTGATTCATCTGGCCGGTCGTCAGAAAGAAACTAAGGAAAAAGATACGCCCCTCTATTGTAATGAAATTTTTCGCATCCCCCCCGAAGCCAATCGGGTTGAATAATTTAGACTCTTTTTCATAATTCTTCTGCTTTAAAAATTGATAATCGGAAACAGCACCGGGGAAATCAACAGATAACTGAACTAAAGCTTCGTTATACTTTTGTTCCACAAATCTTTTCAATTCATCTGAAAAAACAAGCACACTGTTATCATGCCATATATGAGAATGATAATTACGGATTTCTTCAACTTTTTTTATAAGTTGCGTTATGATCCTATCATCTTGTTGGGTTAGCTCATATCCATTAGTGTTTTTGCTCAGAAAGTGGGCTTTCCAAAAATATTCCGCCCAAAAAGCATTTTGTTGAGATTGGGTTTTGTTTTGTAATTGCGTTTTTACTTTTTCAACATTTTCAAAGGCTATATTATAAAAAATAGTAAAATCCGCTGTTTTAGTACTTTCTTTATCGGTGTTTGTAATTTTAGTGCCGCCACCAGTAAAAAAATCGTATTCTGAAGAAGGTCGTCTACCAGTTCTTGTACCTGGTGAAAACCTATTGGGTTTTGAGCTTTTTCCTTTAAAATGCTGCTGTGGTTTGGCTTTTCGTTGTGGGTAATCCATGATTAAAAGATTTTAGGTTATAAATTATTATTGTAATTCAAGATATATTTCACCATTGCTAAAGCGCTCGTGGTTAAAATAATAACCTTTCAGTGTATGACTTTTAGGATTAAACGTAAGCACACATACTCCGTCATGATTTGTTAAGCCATGTTTTGCATTATCGGGGTGTAATTGACTGCCCTTACTTGAAAAAAAATACCGTATATCAAAATCGCCATTTTCCTTTTTTTTAATTTCTTCCCAAAAGCTTGCAAAATGCGAAGAGCGGTTAGTGCATTCTTTATCAGTATAGAAATTGCCTTCAATTTTTATGGCGTTGATATTTTGTATGATCTGCATCTTGCAAAATAACTCTATGTGTGGTTTTGATAAATCATCTTCGATATGATACGATGAGATTACTTTTCCAACATATTTGCCCCTTATATCACAAACCCCTAATAATTTAAGAACCCATTTCCACATGCAGTTTTTATTGATGTAGGTAAAAACTGCTAATACCGTTGAATAACTAAAGAAAATACATAGTATTTCGTCCCATAATCCAAATGTTTTATGCTCCCAGATAGTTCCCCATAATACTTTGAACCCGAAATTAAGGGCTACAATTACGCATAACAAAATCGCTAATATAGTTGGAGGGTAGTTTTTGAACGTAAGTTTATCCATGATAGGTTAGGTTTATAAGTAATATTTAACTAAGATAGAGAATTAAAAAAGATTATTTTATATGTAATCCTTTGAATCAGATCTCTTTAAATTGGCGTTAGGGATGGCAGCGGATACCGGCCCCGAGCCTAATGCCTTGCAGGTGTATGAGCGTACAGCCCGGCCCGCAGGGAACGCCCCAAACATTCACCCTGCCTGTGGTACTACATTACAACATAACGTGTTAGCGATTAAAGGAGGCCGGAAGCCGTTAAGCATGCACAGAAGGTGTGGCTCTAGCATTTTAAGGCAACTTGAGGTGCAGTTAAGGCAGCATGAGGCAGCATTAAAATGATGTTGTAAGGCCTTGAAACATTGCACCAGGTTTTTCTTTAATTGTAAACCTATTGCAGGACTATCATTAATTATATACTGTAAACTAAAATCCGGACAAGACCAAGTGTCAACTAAAATCAGGACGAGTCAGTGTTCCAGGCGTTCCAAGTGTTCCACTTCATGGTTGGAACACCTGCATTATGAGCAAGCAAATCATCAATCAGCCTCAGCAGTCTGATAAGGTATAGTAAACAGAATAGTACACCCTTTGCCGGCGTCACTTTCTACCCGGATGTTGCCGCCCTGCAAGGTCACTAACTGCTGGCAAAGGTATAAGCCCAGGCCCGTGCCCGCTTTTACCTGGCTGCCGCCGGCCTGGTAGTAACGGGTAAATAAACCGGCCTGCTGCTCTTTGGGGATACCTATGCCGGTATCCTGTATGCTTACCTCCAGTACGGCGCTTTGTTCATTTACCGTATTTAAAACCGCTGTTACGGCTACGCTGCCTTCGTCGGTGTATTTAATAGCGTTGCTTAACAGGTTGGTCAACACCTGCTTCAGTTTAAAGGTATCGCCGGTTACCATGCTTTCTTCATTGCCGGTAAACGCGGCGGTTAATATAATGCCTTTCTTTTCGGCCATAAAGTGCATGCTGTCCACGGCTTCCTTCAGTACCCTAAACGGTTGAAAAGTAACCCGCAGCAACATGCCGCCCTGTTGGTGTTCCAGCTTGCCAACGTCGAGAATATTGTTAACCGTTTCTATTAGCATGGTGGACGAAAGATTAATAGATGCCACCTTTTTTTCCTGGTCGGGCGAAAGCGTGGTTTTGTTGAGCATATAAATGGCGCCGGTAATGGCCGTAAGCGGGTTGCGTATCTCGTGGCTCATGGTAGCCAGTATCTCTGATTTTTGCCCGGCCAACGCCACCGCCCGTTCGTTTTCCATCAAATAGTTTTGCTCGGCATCTGCAGCCTTGCGGATATAGACGATGAGCAGCACAATAAAGATCAGGATGAGCGTAATGGCTACACCGATAAAATGATCCATATCTGCCGTGGTCGACTGGTATTGCTGTAATATCTCGTTCCGTCCTTTTTCCCAGGCGGCCTGGTTAATGTCTTTTAACTGTTGCAGTAGCTGGTGAAGCTGTGCCAGCAGGTTAAGGTTGGCGGTAATTAATTGTTCGTTTGAGAGCAGCACATAGGCATTTTGCCGGTTTAGCTGTTGAAGTAGTT
>JABDBT010000075.1 GCA_013288465.1 Bacteroidota bacterium
AGAAAACCGCCGCGAAAGCTTGATGATCGTGTCGGCTTATGCAGCTAAGTTTTTTCACGAAAGTTTATTAGATACCGATGAGGGCAAAAGCATTGGCCTTAGCTATTTTAAAGAGCGCGGTTTCAGCAACGATACGATAAAGAAATTCGAACTGGGGTACTCGCCTGATCAATGGGAAGCTTTTACCGGCAACGCTATAAAACAGGGTTATCAGCAGGAGTTTTTGGTAGAAAGTGGTTTATCCGTTAAGCGGGACAATGGCACTTTATACGACCGTTACCGTGGCCGCGTTATGTTCCCGATACATAGTTTTACCGGGCGCGTTATCGCCTTTGGCGGACGGACGCTAAAGAGCGATAAGAACGTTCCTAAATATGTAAACTCGCCCGAGTCGGAGATCTACCATAAATCAAATGTGCTGTATGGTTTGTTCTTTGCCAAAAAAGCTATCCGCGAGGAGGATAACTGTTATTTGGTAGAGGGTTATGCCGACGTGCTGTCGGTACACCAGGCGGGTATTGAAAATGTGGTGGCATCGTCGGGCACGTCGTTAACCGTTGAGCAGATCAGGCTGATAGGCCGCTTTACCAAAAACATCACCATTTTATATGATGGTGACGCGGCAGGTATCAAAGCCTCCCTGCGCGGGTTGGATATGATACTGGAAGAAGGGCTTAACGTAAAAGTGGTACTTTTCCCTGATGGGCATGACCCGGATTCGTACGTGCGCAACGTGGGCACCAATGCCTTCAAAAAGCATATTGAGGATAATAAAAAGGATTTTATACTATATAAAACCACCCTGCTGCTTAAAGAGGCCGGGAACGACCCAATAAAAAAATCAGAAGTAATAAGGGATATTGTAGAGAGCATCGCTAAAATTCCCGATTCGATAAAGGCATCTGTTTTTATAAAAGAATGCAGCCATTTATTACAAATAGATGAGCGGTCGCTACTTTCTGAGCTGAATAAAATGCGGCAGGCCAAAGCCAAAAAGGATGGCCAGCAGCAAATTTCGAGGGCCACGGTTGACGCGGAACAGGCGGAATTAGAAGAACCTGTTGAAAAACAAGCGAAAGAAAGTGATTCACAGGAAAAAGAGATCATCCGCCTGCTGTTATTATACGGCAACAAAATGATTGATTGGGACGGCATTGCCAATACCTATATTGGCCCGTTTATGGTAGCCGAGCTGGCAGATGTAGAATTTGAGCATCCGGCAAGTAAAGCCTTTGTTGAAATTTATGGCCGCGAAGTGGAGAATGGTGTATTGCCCGAGGAACAGCATTTTATTCATCATCCCGATAAAGATATTGTTGATTTGGTGGTAACCCTGCTGGCTACAAAATATACGCTGAGCGAAAACTGGTACGAAATGCATAAAATTTTGGTACCTGATGAGCAGGCTAATATGAAAGCCACTATTTTAGGCGCCATATTTCACCTCAAAAAACAAAAGGTTGGAAAAATGCTGGAAAACCTGCGGAACGAGCTGCAAAACACTACCGGCGAAGTTGACCAGGAAATACTGCTCAATCAATACATCCGCATGAAAAAGGTTGAGAAAACCATTTCTGATTATTTGGGTTCTGTAATATTAAAATAATGGCGCAGCACCTCGACCTGGGCCGTAAAGGCGAAAGTTTGGCTAAAGCACACCTTGAAAAAACAGGCTACGAAATAATGGACGAGAACTGGACGCACGACCGTGCCGAAATTGACCTTATTGCTTATAAAGACCGGGTAATTATATTCACCGAAGTAAAAACCCGCACCGGCAATTGGTTTGGCGAACCCGAAGATTTTGTTGATGCCCGCAAACAAAAATTATTGGTTAAGGCCGCGGATGAATATATTTACCTGATGAACCACCAGGGTGAAGTGCGGTTTGATATTATTGCTATTTTATTTGACAAACAAAACAATTACACACTAAAACATATTGAAGACGCGTTTTGGCCTTCAACCATTTAATATTTTATGAAGAATAAACTAACCCTGTTTTTTGCCGCTGTAACTTTACTGGCTATTAGCTGTACCAGTTGCAATAATAACAATCAACATAATAGCGATATTACCATTAGCCCTGAGGCAGGCACAAGCTATAAATCGGGTGACCAGGTAACTGTAAAGGTGAATTTTTCGGGCGTTAACCCGGATTCTGTTGTGTACCTGATAGACTCTGTAAGGGTTGCTACTAAAAAAGATTCAACAGCCATTAGCTTTAAAACGGACACCATGCCGTTAGGCTCACGGCTTATCACTGCTAAAATGTTCCAGGGTGGCAAAAGCCAGGACATATCTACCAACATAGTGTTAATGGCCGGCAAAGCACCTGATGAATATACTTATCAGGTTGAAAAGATATACCCGCATGATACCAGCTCCTATACTGAAGGGTTACTTTACCAGGATGGCTATTTGTATGAAAGTACCGGTAACACCGGGCATTCAACATTAAGAAAAGTTGACCTTGAAACCGGCAAAGCGGTGCAGGTAGCGAAAATAGATCCTAAATACTTTGGTGAAGGGAGCGCTATAATTGGCGACAAGATACTGATGCTTACTTACAAGCAGCCCGAAGCGGCCTTCGTTTTTGATAAAAACACCTTTAAGCTATTAAAAACCTTTACTAACAACATTGGCGTTGAAGGCTGGGGGATGACCTTTGACGGCAAAAAAATATATTTTGATGACAGCACTAACCGCATTTGGTTTTTGGATAAGGATACTTACCAGCAAAAAGGATTTATTGATGTATATGATAATAAAGGGCCAATAAACCAGGTGAACGAACTGGAATATATTAACGGTAAAATATATTCGAACGTTTATACAACCGATACCATATTAGTGATAAACCCTAAAACCGGCGCCGTTTTACAAATGGTGGATATGAAAAATTTATGGCCAATGAACCAACGCCCTGCCAATTTTGATAACCAGCAAAATGTATTGAACGGCATAGCCTGGGACGAAAAAGGCCAGCGCCTTTTTGTAACCGGCAAAAAGTGGCCACATTTATACCAGGTTAAGTTTGTTAAGAAGTAGTTTGCAGTTGGCGGTGGGCAGTTTGCAGGTAAATATTGAAAAACCGAACTAATCCTTGATTAATTCCCAACCGTACTTCGTCATAAACTCATTCACTTCATCATTGAATGATTTATTTTCATGATGTTTTTCTTGGTTTTTAATGTATTTGACGACTTTTCCAACTTGAGATTCACTTACCGAAACAGCAAAATAGTCGTCCTGCCATCCAAATTTCTCGACCGTTAAATTATTTTGGTTGATCCAAAATGAGGATTCGCCTTTTATAAGTTGCGTTATTTTGGCAATATTTTGATCCTTACCCAAGGATATCAGGCAATGCAAATGATCTATATAGCCATTAATAGCCTGTAAGAATATCCCTTTTTCTAAGCAGTTTTTACTGATGTGTTTATAAACATCATATCTAAAATCTTTTTTTAGCAATGGTTCTCGGTTTTTTGTGGCAAAAACTAAATGAACCCAAATTCTTATATATGACATTTCATTAATTTGGCTAAAGCCACTTTTTAATTTAAACATAGTTCCGTTGGCTAAAGCCAACGGCAATGAATTTGTTTTTATCTAATCTATCAAGGCAAATTCTTAATTGGACTAAAACCCTTTTCAATTTTAATATAACTCGGCAATATTTTTTATATACCCTCACCTATCAAAGCAAACTTTTAGTTGAGCAAAAGCCCTTTCTTATATATTGCCTTTTTTTTAAATATATTATGATTATCCGTTGCGCCAATGAATTTTATACCTATGTTTAAAGCTAACAATTTATCAATCTAATTCATTGCCGTTGGCTTTAGCCAACGGATAATAAACAAGCAAATCCGGCTTTAGCCAAACTAACGTTTATACATTAATACTATTTAACTGCAAACTACTAACTGACCCTACCGCCATGCTTTATACTGATTGATCAACCCATTTGTTGATGAATCATGTGAGGTAACCTCGTCGTTAGTTCTTAACTCGGGTAATATTTTACCGGCTAATTGTTTGCCTAATTCAACCCCCCATTGGTCAAAGCTGTAAATGTTCCAGATAATGCCTTGTACAAATATTTTATGCTCATACATAGCTATTAATGAACCCAGACTGTGCGGGGTTATTTTTTTAAGCAGGATAGAGTTAGTTGGGCGGTTACCGTCAAACTCTTTAAACGGTGCCAGTTTTTCAATTTCGGCTGCCGATTTGCCTGATGCTTTTAGCTCGGCTTCCACTTCCTCGCGGGTTTTGCCATTCATCAATGCTTCGGTTTGCGCGAAGAAGTTTGATAGCAACATGGTATGATGCTCGCCCAGCGGGTTATGTGTTTGTGCAGGAGCTATAAAATCGCAGGGGATAATTTTGGTACCCTGGTGTATCAATTGGTAAAAAGCGTGCTGGCCATTCGTACCAGGTTCGCCCCAAATAATAGGGCCTGTTTGGTAATCAACGCTGTTTCCGTTACGGTCAACATGTTTGCCATTACTTTCCATATCGCCCTGCTGGAAGTATGCAGAAAAACGGTGCATATACTGGTCGTAAGGTAATATGGCATTGGTTTCGGCCTCAAAAAAGTTATTGTACCAGATACCTACAAGGGCTAATATCACCGGCAAATTCTGATCATGCTCAGTAGTTTTGAAGTGGTTGTCCATCGCGTGGGCACCGGCCAATAGTTCAATAAAATTATCATAGCCAATACTTAACGATATAGACAACCCAATTGCGCTCCATAAAGAATAACGGCCGCCAACCCAGTCCCAAAACTCGAACATATTTTTGGTATCGATACCAAATTTTGCAACCCCTTCGGCATTGGTTGATAAGGCTGCAAAATGTTTCGCGACGTCCTTATCTACGCCACCACCGGCAATAAACCAATCGCGTGCGCTGTGCGCGTTAGCCATAGTTTCCTGCGTGGTGAAGGTTTTTGAAGCAATAAGGAATAGCGTAGTTTCGGGGTTTAAACCTTTTAAAGTTTCAACAATATGTGTACCGTCAACATTGGATACAAAATGAAGGTTCAGGTGATTTTTATAGGCCTTTAAAGCTTCGGTCACCATTACCGGCCCAAGGTCTGAGCCGCCAATGCCAATATTAACCACATCGGTAATAGCTTTGCCGGTATAGCCTTTCCAGCTACCTGATATGATGGCTTCGCTAAACTCTTTCATGTGTTGCAAAACCGCGTTTACATCGGGCATCACATCTTTTCCGTCAACATAAATTGGCGTATTGCTGCGGTTACGTAAAGCCACGTGCAAAACAGGACGGCCTTCAGTTGCGTTAATCACCTCGCCGCTAAACATAGCGTTGATTGCATCATTTAGCCTACACTCTTTTGCCAACTGTAGCAATAAAGCAATGGTTTGGTCATTAATGCGATTTTTAGAATAATCGAGTAATATTTCTTCAAATTGGGCTGAAAATTTTGCAAATCGCTGATTATCAGATTTGAATAGTTCTTTAACACTTTCGGCCACCATATCTATATAATGGTCTGTTAAATATTTATACGATTGGGTTGTGGTGAAATCAATATTTGGCAGCATAATTGAAATGATTTTTTTGAACAAAAATAGGATTTAAAATTTAGCGTACAGCTATATTTTACTACATCGATATAGTTAAATATAGTGTTAAATTAACACACCCTACATAGTGTTTGTTTTACACCAACTAAATTGCCAAATTTTCAAATAAAATTATATTTTACTTTGAAAATTAAAACATTTATTTAATATATTTGTCGTACTGGCAAACAAATAGCCAATTTGTCACCATATTGTTAATTTGATTTAAAATAATTGAATTATGTTCGAAAAACTCTTTATCCTCGTCAAAAATAACGCCGGGAGGGCGATTATTGACAACCCTTTAATTCCTGAACAATTACATGAAGCCGCTATAAACGATGCTTCAAGCTCTATCATCGAGGTTTTAAAAAGCCAGATGGAGAGCGGGAAATTAAAAGACCTGGTAAAGTATTTTCAGTTTTCGGGTATCTACAACAATCCTTTAATATCAGGCGCGGTTAACAAATTTGCCAACAAGCTGAATAATTTTTATGGTATGGAGCCGGTTGCCGCGTTAGCAACTGCCAATACACTTATTCCGCCTGTAATGCAGGAATTGATACAACAATCAAAAAGCGAGCAAAACAAAGATTTCGCACTAAACTCAATGCTATCCAAACTAAACGGAAACAAGGCCAATATGGGCATGTTGCTTAATCAGATGGCGTTGTAAGGTGGTTAAGTAGTTCATTAGGTTGGATTGGGTGAGTAGTTGATGTTACTCAAAACCAACCACTCACTTAATCACCTCAATCAACTACTCACCAATAAAAAAAGGGGTATCAGCAAAAACTGATACCCCTTTTTTTATATTTGCCCCATGACTAAAGAACAGATCCAGGATTTAAGGGATAGAATAATTTCCCTGAGGAGGCATCTTTGACATCGACAAGAAACTCGATGCACTGCAAATTGAACAGGACGTAACTGCTGGCCCACACTTTTGGGACCATCCTAAAGAAGCCGAAAAGGTTTTAGCCTCCATCAAAACAAAAAAAGTATGGACAGATGAATACCAAAAGGTAGTTTCCATTATGGAAGATACCGGTGTTTTATTTGATTTTTACAAGAGCGGTGATGCTACCGAACCGGAAATGCAAGAGCAATATGATATTGCTGTAAAGGCCATAGAGGAGCTTGAATTTAAAAACATGCTCTCGGCCGAAGAGGACCAGTTTAACGCGGTATTGCAAATTACGGCAGGCGCCGGCGGCACAGAAAGCTGCGACTGGGCAAGCATGCTGATGCGGATGTATATTATGTGGGGCGAAAAAAATGGCTATAAGATATCTGAACAGGATTTCCAGGAAGGAGATTCCGCAGGGATAAAAACAGTTACCCTCCAATTAGAAGGCGATTTTGCTTATGGTTATCTAAAAGGCGAAAATGGTGTGCACCGTTTGGTAAGGATATCGCCTTTTGACTCAAACGCTAAGCGCCACACTTCATTTGCATCGGTATATGTTTACCCATTGGTGGATGATACCATAGAAATTGAAATTAACCCGGCGGATATTGAGTTTGAAACTTTCCGTTCGGGGGGTGCCGGTGGGCAAAATGTAAATAAGGTTGAAACTGCCGTGCGTTTGTACCACAAACCATCAGGCATTATTATCAAGAACCAGGAGTCGCGCTCACAATTGCAAAATAAGGACAATGCTATCCGTTTGTTAAAATCGCAATTATATGAAGCGGAAATGCGCAAGCGCCAGGAGGCGACCAATAAAATTGAAGGCAATAAGAAAAAGATAGAGTGGGGTTCGCAAATACGTAACTATGTACTACATCCTTATAAACTGGTTAAAGACCTGCGTACTGACTATGAAACATCAAACGCGGCGGCTGTATTAGACGGCGACCTTAACGACTTTTTAAAAGCCTATTTAATGGAATTTGGCGGACCGAAAAATTGATCAATATGAAAGCAACTTACCTGTTTTTAACTTTAATGGCCATGGCTATTTTAACCCGCGCGCAGGAACCGGCACAAATAAACCTGTATCCAAATGGTGTGCCTAACTCAAAGCCTGCACCTGCTGATTATGTTGAAAATGATGCTAACGCGCATGTGGTAAAAGTTACAACACCTACACTTACCCCCTTTTTTCCTGAAAAAGGAAAAGCTAATGGTACGGCAGTAATTATATGCCCGGGCGGCGGTTACTCGGCATTGGCCATAGATAAAGAAGGTTATGCGGTAGCTAAGGAGTTTAATAAAATTGGTGTAACCGCTTTTGTATTAAAATACCGTTTGCCCAGCGATGCCATAATGGTTGATAAAACTATAGGCCCTTTGCAAGATGCACAACAAGCTTTTTTAATGGTGCGCACCCACGCGGCCGAATGGGGCATTAACCCTGCAAAAGTGGGCATTATGGGCTTTTCGGCAGGCGGACACCTGGCATCAACAGCTGGTACGCATTTTGATAAAGCGGTTATTGAAAACAAAAATAACGTGAACCTTAGACCCGACTTTATGCTGTTGCTTTACCCTGTTATATCATTTGGCGACCAAGCGCATAAGGGGTCAAAAAATAATCTGCTGGGTTTAACTCCTTCGCCGGAGAGTGTTGAATTATACTCAAATGAAAAACAAGTTAACGCCAATACGCCAATAACCTTTTTGGTACAGGCCGAAGATGATAAAACTGTGCCCGTGCAAAACAGCCTGATGTTTTATGATGCTTTATTAAAAAACAAGATCAAAGCCGAAATGCATATTTACCAGGCAGGCGGCCACGGGTTTGGCTTAAACAATACTACAAGCAAAGAACATTGGTTTGATTGGTGCCGTAATTGGATGGATGCCAATGGACTGCTAAATAATTAGAGGTTAGCCATAGCTAACCAAAGATCAAAGCCAACTTATCAATTAATAAAAACATATCGCGGTTATTTTGTTATACATAGTATAACAATTTGATCATCTATGAAAATTAAGAAAATACTGATAGGCATTGATGAAAGTTCATTTGCAGAACATGCCGCTGAATTTGGCTTTTATATTGCTCATACTTTTAAAGCAAAGGTTGGCCTGGTACACATTATTGAGCCTATGGTTACACCGGTCGCAACAAATTCTGATATTTTATTAGGTACAACACCCCAGGTAATGGGGGTAAATGACCTCGAACTGATAACTATTCAAAATGATGCATCAGAAACGCTGATTGAAAGGACAACCAAAAAATTTGGCCGTGATTTGGAGGTTACCCACTTTAATGAATTTGGCAGTACAGCCGACGGCATACTTGCTTGCAGTAAAGAATTTAAAGCCGATTTGATAGTTATTGGCACACATAGCCGCACCGGTTTTGACCGCCTGATAATGGGCAGCGTTGCCGAAGATGTGGTACGCCATTCAGAAATACCGGTTTTGGTAGTCCCTTTTCCGGATCACAGCGAATAGTTTATGGTCGATAGTCCATGGTCCATAGATCACCCTTCCATGGTCTATGGACTATCGACCATCGACTATTAATACAACAATCTGAACTTTATCGTATGTTCAATAGCTTTAAGCTCATTAAGCACCTCCGTATCATAGCCGGTGGCTACATCGGTAATTACATACCCGATTTGCGCGTTGGTCACCAAAAATTCACCTACTATATTAATATTGTGACGTGCAAATACATCATTGATCTTAGCTAATATGCCGGGCACGTTTTTGTGAATATGTATTAACCGGTGCGCCTGCACGTTATGCGGTGGCTGCAGGTCGGGGAAATTACAGCTGGTATGGGTTTTCCCTTCATTCATAAAAGCCATTACCCGTTTGGGGATAAAGTCATCATTGCGCGGGTTATGCTTAGGGTCGTCAAATATAATAACCCCATTTTCGCAGGCGGCTTCGGCAAGTTTTTTGTTTACCCTGCCAAAACAACCAATAACTTTTAATCTACCTGCATTTTGTATTTGTTCGGGCGTTGGCTGGCTGGCTTCATCACAAAATAATATACCGGCCTCTTCTATGTATTTTTCTTCAATGCTGTCGCGTTCGCGGATATTGTAGCCCTCTTTACGCATTTGCGCCAAGGCTTCCTCTTCAATAGTACCCACAACAAGGCATTTGATTCGATTTTTTGGGTACGATATAGCCCTGGGCAGTTTGTTGATGTACAAAAACTCATCAAAGCTTGGGGTAATATGATCGGCTTTTTCGGCTACAGATTTACGTTCAATATTCTCAGTAAAGGCAAAGAATTTTTTTATCATGCCCGATTCTTTTAGCTGGAAATCAGAGTACCCATCGCCAATGCCGTAAATATCGCCCTGAAGGTTTAGCTGTTTTAGTAGCTTTACCTTCCCACCTTCCCGCGATAGAGGGTTTTCGCGATCATACCCAATAATTTTTCCATCCTCGTCAAACTCAAAGGTATTGGCGTAAATATTTTCCTTTTTAATTTGATACTCGGTTACCACAGGTATAATAAATTCTTTAAACCCGCCCGAAACGATCAGCACTTCGTCCTGGTGATTTTTGAAAAAAGCCGTATTTCGCGAAAAAGAAACCGATACTTTTTTCTTTAAATGGGTAATGAGTTGCTTTAAATGATCGCGGTTGGCTTCCAGCAATTTTACACGGGCTGCTAAACTCTCCGTAAACGATAACCTTCCCTCCATAGAGGCATTGGTAAGATCTTCAATTTGTCGGTATATTTTTTCCCGGTCGGGATGATTTTTAAGCGATATTCGGGCCAGTTCATCTAAGGCCTCCACCTGTGTAAATGTACTGTCGAAATCTATAATAAAGTATTGTTCCATTGATGATGTTGCAGTCCCAATAATTATCGGGATACGGATGTGCAAATGTGCAGATTTTGGATGAGTTGTTTATAAAGAAATTGTCATTAAACAAATAAAGTTCCGCATCCAAATAAAAAACGATTAAACCAATACCGCTTTATTCCTTATTTCGAAATAACATTTTACATTTAGGCGAAACTACCTCTTGATAGCCTGTAACACATTGCTTATCAGTCCATCCATTGCGCTATTGTCTATCCAGCGGGCCACTACTACCAGGTCATGATCGGGGTCGCAATAGATCATATTGGTACCGTTACCAATATGCACCCACGTATCTTCGGGCGCTGATGGCAATAGCTTTTTATTGGTATTTAAAAACCAGTTCATATAACCATAACCGGTATTAGCGGTAGTGGGTGTCAGCGCCTGTTTTACCCATTGCTCGCTTATTAACTGCTTGCCATCCCAGTTACCATGATGCAGGGTAAGCAGACCAAAGCGCCCCATATCATAAGCGTTAATGAACATCCCTCCACCCCAATGCCCGCCACCGCTAACAGATTGCATGACCTGCCCATCCAATACGATGTATGAGTTACGATAGCCAAACCAGCGCCAGGTAGTTGAAGCGCCCATAGGGTCCATGATGTTTTCTTTTAGCACTTGCGGTAATGGTTTGCGCCATACGCTTAATGCTGCTAAAGCCAGCGCGTTTACCCGTACATCATTATATTTCCAAACTGTTCCCGGCTCATCGCGTTTACGGTCTTTGTACTTAACAATGTCACTCGATGGGCGGTCTGCCCAGTCCGGTTTGCCCCATAGCGTCCCTTCCCAATCGCTGGTTTGGCGCAGCATCACCTCCCAGGTAAGTTTGCGGTCATGCGGAGACGAAAACGGGTAGATCATATCCTTATCCGCACCATAACCACTCACTAAAGCTGCCGGATTATAAACCTCAACCGGCGGAACATAACGCGCTACGGTATCCATCGTGCTGTGTATCATCCCCCGATCAACCGCCACTCCAATTACGGTAGAAAGAAAGCTTTTAGTAACACTGTTGGCAATATCTACACGCTCCGGGTCGCCCCATTGAGCTACTATATATCCCTTGTAAATGATAATACCGGCAGGGCCGCCTCGCTCGGTTAACGGGCCAACAGCTTCGCTAAAAGGCTCTTTACCAAAACTTTGAAATTGCGACACCTCGCCGTCATGTGATGATTTTGCCTCGTGTGTCATAGCAAAGCTGATAGCCCTGTTTAAAGCTGCGCTGTCCAGGCCCGCCGCTACAGGGGTTTTATGCTGCCAGTTATTGTAAGCCGGAAAATAGTCTGATTTCTTCGGTTTTATTTGCCCGTATGATTGGGTTAAGGCCAGGAAAAGTAACCCGGTTAGCAGCGCGAAGTTTTTCATGATACAGTGCTCATTTAGGGATTAGTTAATTAAGAATTGGAAAATATTTTTAATTATTATAGAATTAGTAATTAGTGTTATCTATAGTTCGGCTAAAGGTTGATCTATAAAGCGTAACAAAGATGAAAGAAAAAATAAAAAAAGCTACTATAGTTGCAGCGTATTTACGTGGCGTTATGTCATAACTGAACTTCTATAAGATCGGTATCATCAATGACGCGCAAGGACTATTTAAATAAAAAACCCGGCCTAAACCGGGTTTCAATATATTCTCGCGAATCAACGCAATCCAAAAATCATGTTAAATCAACGGTTAAACGCCTAATAGCAACCTCGCGGGGTCTTCCAATAACTGTTTAACCCTTACCAAAAAGCTTACCGACTCGCGGCCATCCACAATACGGTGATCGTAAGATAATGCCAGGTACATCATCGGGCGGATAACTACCTGACCGTTTACGGCAACCGGGCGCTCAATAATATTATGCATACCTAATATAGCCGACTGCGGCGAATTTAATATAGGTGTTGACAGCATTGAACCAAACACACCGCCATTAGTAATGGTGAAGGTTCCGCCGGTCATTTCTTCAATAGTTAATTTATTATCACGGGCTTTGCCTGCTAATACAACAATAGCTTTTTCAATTTCAGCAAGGCTCATCCCGTCGGCATTGCGGATAACCGGCACTACCAAACCTTTGGGGGC
>JABDBT010000076.1 GCA_013288465.1 Bacteroidota bacterium
TCAGAGTCAAGAGCCGAGAAACAGGAGTCAAGAAAGATATATAGTCCGCATTTCTTGGATCTTGGCTCTCGATTCTTGACTCTTCAAAAAACTACCAAACCAGTTTATAACCAACCCCGCGCACATTAATGATCTGCACATTTTTATCCGCCAGCAGTAATTTCCGTAGTTTGGTTATAAATACATCAAGGCTACGGGCGTTAAAAAAGTTATCATCGCCCCATAGTTTTTGGAGTAATATTTTGCGCGAAATTATCTCGTGTTTATGTTGGTATAACAGTTTTAACAGTTCGCTTTCGCGGGCCGTTAAATGCCACGAGTTTAAACCCAATTGCAGGTTATTATGGCCGGGGTTAAATACGATGTTACCTATCTGTAAGATCTCGTTAACTATTGGTTTTGGCGTATGGTTAAGTAAACGGTTATTGCTCAATAATACCCTTATCCTGATGATCAGCTCCTCAACGCTGAACGGCTTTTTCAAATAATCATTGGCGCCCATTTCAAAACCGGTAATTACATCTTTAACCTGCGACCGCGCCGTAAGGAAAATAATAGGAGTGACCTTATCTTTTTCCCTTATCCTTTTAGCTAATTCAAAGCCGTCAATTTTAGGCATCATTACATCAAGCACTAATATATCATGCGGGCCTTTTTGGTATTGTTCATAAGCTTGTTCGCCATCAGCGCATAGTTTAACGGAAAAACCACGTTCCTCCAGGCTTTCGCGCACAATATGCGCCAGCGCCAGTTCATCTTCGGCCAATAAAACCCTTATTTTATCCATTATTCACAGGTATAGTTATCGTAAATTCACTGCCTTTATTTACTTCGCTTTTAACGGTGATACTGCCGCCATGGGCCTCCACAATATACTTCACATAGCTCAACCCCAGGCCGGTGCCCTTTACCGAATGTATATTGCCTGTAGGCACCCGGTGAAATTTATCAAATACCTGGTGTATATGGCCCACAGGTATCCCAATGCCGTTATCTTTAATAGCAATTACAATGTTATTCCCGCTTTTATTACAGTTGATGACCAGGTGGACAGGCTCTTTTGAATACTTAATAGCATTATCAATCAAATTGATCAAAACGTTCCTGAAATGTATCTTATCCGCATAGATCAATTCGATACCAGCTTTATTTAAAAAGTCAATTTGCACTTCTTTCGTGGTTTTTGCTTTTTCAGACAAGGTGGCCTCGTTTATCAAATCATTAATATTTAACGGTTCCTTTACCAGGTCAATTTGCTTGTTTTCGAATGTTGCAATATCAAGCACTTTAGTCACCAGGTCATTAAGGCGCGCCAGCTCATTGCGCGATGTTTGCAAATAACGCTGTGTTTTTTCGGCATCATGCAATGCGTTAAACTTTTGCAGGCCTTCAATGGCTACAGTTATTGTTGCTATCGGGGTTTTAAGCTCATGCGTCATGTTATTGATAAAATCGTCTTTCAGGTCGGCTAACTTTTTCTGTTCAATAAATGTTTTGATGATGTAGTTGAAGCAAAAAACAACAAACAATACCAGGAATATAGATAACAACAGTAAAAGCAACATGCCTCTTAATACCGAATATTGTGGGTTCTTAAATACGGCGCGAATAAAAAACTCATCGTCGCCATAGCCAAATACTTTAAAACCATGATACCGGTAATTGTATTCGCCGGTTTCGCTAAAATGCATATTGAATTTAGCCGGCGGTGTGCTTTTTAATAATATAGTCAGCTTAAATGGCGAATATATATTAACCTTCTCAAGCTCATGTTCAAAATACTTGTAAAGCTTCAGGCTATCGGCTTTACGAAAGTTAGGGGGATATTCAAGGATATGGACGTGGGGTTGATGATATGTTGAATGTTGAGGTTTAGTGTGAATTTTAAAGCTTTGTTTTTTATTTGCTGTTAAAGCAGCCTGCGACCCGGAAGCATAATGCTTTTTTGCGCCAGGTACACCCGCCATTATGAAACCCATGTCATTGTTCTGTTTTAGGTATGTCCTGATCGCCGAATCCCGGGCATGTTTATAAAATTTAGCCGGGCGGTTAAGACTATCAAGCGATTTGTATTTTATCGCAAATGCGGATATAAAATTTCCTTTGGATTTGGACGAACGAAATAGCCCCGAATTTCCCTGGATTTCGTCTGGTGTAAAAATCGATAACCCATAATCAGATGAAAGCAAAAAAGAACCGATGTGCTGCATTAAAGTCGGTTCATAAAACGACATTTCTGTTAAAACCTCGGGCATAGTGGCCTTATGATTGATCTTTTTTCTATATAGATCCAATTTGAATTTTGTAGTTGAAAAGGGCTTGTCGGGCAAAGTGTTTTTATGCAAAAACAAGATATCATAATTGCCATACGCAGGTGATATAATATTACCTGGCTGCGGAAGTGTATCAATTTTAATGACAGTTTCGGGAGGGGAGAGGCGCTTAACTAAAACCCGGCGAATGGAGTCAAAATAATCCTTTTTACAGTCGTCCATAGCGCTTTGCATGGCCACGTTAATATGATTATCAAATTTCTCCTTATTTACTTTATACGCGTTTACCGTCCAATAAATTTGAAATATAATGATACCCAATAAAGCTAAGGCGATCAGGATAAATATCCTGTTGAGTTTGGTTTTCATGAATTTGCAATTTAACAACTAAATGTAATACCGCATTTAGTTATTGCTTCTTGCTGTTAACATTCGTTAACATAAAATAAGGAAAGGTTAACACGCGGATGCCAGTAAGTGGTTTTATACAAAAACACAAAACGGGCGTAATTGCCGTAAAGGTTTAGTAATTTCACAAATAAAAACGATATGATAACTCAATAGTTAAATTTGAATAAGAAATTTGTATAAAATGCCTGTTAACCATTATCTTAAATTTTCTTGTAGCCTGTTCGTGGTTTTTACAACCAGCTTATTGCTTACGCCGGTAAAAGCACAAAGGCTGATCAAGGATTATGTCATAAAAAATGCCGTTACGTTAAAAACGGTATCACCAGATTCAACAGATGATGCAGATCTTAAACCGATTGGAGGTGCTATCGGCAACGCTAAAATTGTGATGCTTGGCGAGCAGGATCATGGTGACGCGCCTACGTTTTTAGCAAAAACTAGGCTGATCAAATATCTTCATGAAAAAAAAGGATTTAATGTTCTGGCTTTTGAGTCGGACTTTTTTGCACTTAATTATGGCTGGGACAGGACCTCTAAAAATTCACCGGTAATTGATTCCTTTATTTTAAAAAATATTTTTTCGGTATGGACGACCTGCGATGCCTGCAATAGCCTGCTTTTTAAGTATATTCCTGCAACTTATACAACAGCCTCACCATTGATCATTACAGGGTTTGATAGTCAGCAATATTTAAACTTTTCTTATTATAACATGCCGCGAATATTGGACAGTACCATAAGAGCTATGGAATTGCCTATAACGCGCGAACCTAACTATAAATCGGAGATATTGCCGGTTATCGATTCGATAAAAAGGTGGTCTGTCTTTTATCCTAAGGATACTGCCGGCATTGAAAAGGGGATCGGATACCTACATGTTATTCGTGATCAGCTCGCCGGCAAAGTAAATCAAAATAATTTTTGGCTTTATGCAATAGACAACGAAATCGGGTTGGCGAATGAAATAAAAGAAACCATTAAAGCGGGTAGAAGTGATGATAAGGGTAGGGACGCCCGCATGGCGGCTAACCTGGAATGGCTAATGCGGACTAAATTTAAGGATCAGAAGGTCATCGTTTGGGCCGCTGATATTCATATAGCCAGGAATATTAAAATTTCAAGATATTATCCTCAAATGGCCGAAACCATGGGCGACAAATTCATGGAGAGCATTGCAAATCCTGAAGAGGTATATTCCATTGGATTTACTTCTTACGAAGGCATGGCCGGCAGAGTGGGTTCGCCGGGATACGAGATAAAGAATAAAATAAGAAACAGCTTTGAAACCTGGTTTACGGCTAAACAACCCTACGCTTTTGTGGATTTCAAAAAATTTAATAAGTTAAATCCGGGATACAACGAGAACTTCTACGCGTCGCCAATCACTCATTTTGTGGGTGAAGGGCAATGGAACCAGGTTTTTGACGGCCTGTTTTTCATCAGAGATATGTATCGGTGCATACCAACAAGAACTATGAAAATCCTTAGTTTTTTTGGGCCTTGACGCGGTGAATTTTACAAGTCGGCAGTTTTTTTATAATCTGCTGGCCAAGTATGCAGTGCCATTTGCTTAGGCAGATCTTATGTATTATTTGCCGACGTGCTTTTTGTTGTTAATAACACACAGCAAAGGTCATTCAAAAGGATCGTCGAGCTTATATAGATTAATCTCATAATTAACATTATGTTAAGTAATAAGATCTTTTTAAAGCCTGCTATCATTAACAGGCTTTAAACTTATCCCCCTATTACTATTTAAGGGCGTCAATTTTCTTTTGGGTATCATTGGCATTAGCCATATCCTTTTTACCTATATAATAGGTTTTTAAGTTCGACAAAGCGTCAATTGATTTCGGATTTATTTCTACAGCTTTTAATAAATAAGGTTTAGCCAAGTCAAATAATGTAGCAGACTTTGCAATTGCCGCATCATATTCCTTTTGCTTACTAGATGGTAATTGGTTGGCGGCGTTGTAAGTATCAATTGCCGGATTGATCAAATCATAACCTAAATTTAGGTTAGCTTCAAAGAAGTTAGGGTCAATTTCTAAAGCTTTCTTATATACGTCGGCCGATTTTTGGAAATAATCCAGCTTTGTTACCTCCAGCTTATCCTTCTCAGCCTGGTCTTTGGTTTTAGCTTGCGCTTTCCCTACCGCCTCTGCCTCTTGCGAATATGTTAAACCTGCATAATAATATAATAGTTTGTTTTTAGGGTCGTTGGCGATAGCATCATTTATTTGCGCTATCACTTCTTTTTGCCTGCCCATACGCAGGTAAAGTTCAATTTGCCTTTTGCGCAGGTCACCGTTTGATGGGTACTTGGCTATGCCTTCAGCAACAGATTTTAATGCCCCTGTTGTGTCTTTGCTTGCCAGGTATATGTTTGACATGTCGAAATAAACCGAGGCGTTATTTGAATATTTTAAAGTTACCAGGTGATTATAGTTAGTTAATGCGGCGTTGTAATTTTTTGCGTTGGTTGCCGAAAGAGCGGTATAATATACAGCATTGGTATCATCCGGAAAAATTTGGCGGTATATGTCAAATGAACCGTAGGCCAGGTCATATTTTCTTTCCTTAAATTCTTTAACCCCTTCTGATAATTTATATTGTGCTAAATTTCTATTGGCATCATCAATTAAACTTTTGAATTCGCCTTTGGTATCGGCCTCTTTAGCTTTTTTTACTGCTTCTGTTGCTGTATTAAATAATGGCTCCGAAGTAGTTTTAACGGTATCTTTCTCAGCTAAAGTGGCATAAATTGCAGCTTGCAACGCATAAGTTTGCGGCATAGTAGCTGTTTTAGCATTTGCAGCTGCTTTATCAATTGAAGTTTTAGCAGTGTTAAGGCTTGGCAAAGCAACATTTGGGGCTGCTTTAAAAGCCGAATATTTAGTGTATGCATCCTGTGCATTGCTTAATTCGCCTTTTTGTGCGTAGGCTGTGGTTGCAGAAACTACGCCTAACAGGCCTGCAATAAAAAATTTAATTTTCATGATTTTATTAGTTGATTAAGTCTCTTAATTTATTGTTTATCCTGTTTAATTGGTTTTCGTTTCCTGCTTGCGCGTAAACTATTTGCAACAATTTTAAACATTTTATATCATTTGGCGATATTTCATTTGCTTTTTCCAGCCATTTTGCTGCATAAGTAATATCTTTTTTACCTGCTTCATTTTTTTTAGCGCTTTGTTTTAAATAAAGCAGGCCCAGGTTAAATATAGGGTCATAAGCGGTACTGTTTATTTCAATAGCTTGCAGGTAAAGTGATTCGGCCTTATCATATTGCGACAGATGATCATAGCAATTAGCCGCTATAAATGCAATATCATAGTTGTTGGCATCAATGTCAAGCAGCGGTTTTACAAGCGATGCCAATGACCTGTAGTCTTTTTGGTTATTATAAATATTAGCTTCGTCAAACAGCAAAAACTTATCAGTTGGTGATAACCGCCTTGCTTTTTTCAATATCTCCAGCGCTTTGGCCGTATCCCCTACCATTTGGTAAGCATTAGCAGCAACTTCAATATACTCCGTTTTTGTACTGTCGGTATTTATTAAATTATGATAATACTTAGCAGCGTTTTGAAAGTTACCAAGCTTACTGTTTGTATAGGCGAGGTAAGCGTTTAACTGGTTAAAGGAAGGGTCGTATTTTTTAGCTTTTAAAAACTCCTGTTCTGAGTTTAAAAAGTCGGCCCTGTAGAGATATTTAAAGGCCCGGCGGATATAAACATTAGCCAAACAACGCTTCGAAAAATCAAGCTCGGTTTGAAATTTATATATCTTTCGGTTGCCCGATAACTTATCTACCAGTTCAACAGTTTGATCGAACAGCTTGGCGGGTTGTTTAAGCTTGTTTAACGAATCAATATACAGGATGCTGGAGTAAACCAGCGCCCTATATACATTTTTTTCCAGGTCAATAGAATCTGCATGAGTTACCAGCAAGCTGTCAACAGATTTTTTAGCACTGGTTAAATATTTAAGATCCTTTTTTTGCTTATAATAAGCCAGGTTATTTACTACGCTTTTTAACATTTCCGACTGGCAAAAAGCAACCGGCGCAGTAAACAATAATACCAAAACCAATAAAGCAGTCTTCCGAAATACCATTTTTATTCAGTTATATCACCGGGTGTTGTTTCAGTGTCGGTACCCTCTCCTGTTTCTTCAGTACCATTTTCTAACTCTTCTTCTTCGTCGTGCTCAATTTTAGCAACTGATGCAATTTCATCTTCGCCTTTAAGCGTTATCAACCTCACACCTTGCGTTGCGCGCCCCATTGTCCTCAGCTCACTTATCGCAATGCGTATAATAACCCCCGATTTGTTAATAATCATCAGGTCCTCTTTATCAGTAACACCTTTTATGGCAACAAGTTTTCCAGTTTTGTCGGTTACGTTAAGGGTTTTAACACCTTTACCACCACGGTTGGTTACCCGGTAATCATCAATATCGGTACGTTTACCGTAACCTTTTTCAGATACCACCAATACCGTAGTTTCGGGGTTATCAATACTTATCATCCCTACAACTTCGTCGTTATCACCATCTAAGCTTATACCGCGTACACCGGTAGCGGTACGGCCCATTGGGCGCACGGTTGATTCGTTAAAGCGTATGGCCCTGCCTGATTTAAGCGCCATCACAATTTCGCTGCTGCCACTGGTTAAATTAGCTTCTAAAAGCGAATCGCCTTCATTAATGTTAATAGCATTGATACCATTAGCACGCGGACGTGAATAAGCCTCTAACGAGGTTTTCTTGATGGTACCTTTGCGGGTACACATAATGATAAAGTTATTTTCAAGATATTCTTTATCCTTCAGGCTCACCAACTTGATATAAGCTTTAATGTTTTCCTCTTTTGGAATATTAATGATATTCTGGATAGCACGGCCTTTAGATGTACGCGTACCTTCGGGGATTTCAAATACCCTTAACCAGAAACATTGGCCCGATTCGGTAAAGAACAGCATGTAGTTATGGTTTGACGCGATAAGCAAATGCTCAATAAAATCAGCGTCGCGGCTGTTACTGCCAATTGCTCCCTTGCCGCCCCTGCCCTGCCTGCGGTATTCTGTTAATGGCGTACGTTTAATGTATCCTTCGTGTGATATTGTAATTACAACATCTTCGTCCTCAATAAAATCTTCCGTATTCATTTCTGCCGATGAGTGTACCATTTCGGTTCTGCGCTCATCGCCATATTTTTCCTTAATTTCTGTCAACTCATCTTTGATGATCTGCATGCGCAAACCCTCATCATCTAAAATTGAGTTTAAGTAGTCTATAAGCTTCATTAAACCTTCATACTCATCCTTAATTTTATCGCGCTCAAGTCCGGTTAACCGTCTTAAAGTCATGTCTAAGATGGCCCTTGCCTGCAGGTCGCTTAAATTAAACTGGGTTATCAAACCCTCGCGGGCATCATCAGGTGTATTTGAACCACGTATCAACTTGATAACTTCATCCAGGTGATCTAAAGCGATCAATAAACCTTCTAATATATGCGCGCGTTTTTGAGCTTCTGAAAGTTCAAATTTAGTACGGCGTACAATAACCTCGTGCCTGTGCTCAACAAAATGATGGATAAGGTCCTTCAGGTTAAGCATCATTGGCCGGCCATTTACCAGCGCAATGTTATTTACACTAAATGAGGTTTGTAGCGATGTGTATTTAAATAAATTGTTTAATACAATTGCGGCGTTTGCTTCGCGTTTTATTTCATAAACAATACGGATACCTTCCCTGTTTGATTCGTCCCTTATAGCTGTTATACCCTCCAGTTTTTTATCATTTACCAGGTCGGCAGTACGTTCGATCATCAAGCCTTTATTTACCTGGTAAGGTATCTCGGTTACAATGATGCGTTCGCGGTCATTACCATAAGTTTCAATTTCGGCACGGGCCCTTAGCACTACACGGCCACGGCCGGTTTCCAACGCTTCGCGTGGGCCTTCAAAACCGTAAATAATGCCTCCGGTAGGGAAATCGGGGCCTTTAACAAACTTCATCAGCTCGCTAACCTCTATCTGGCGGTTATCAATTAAAGCTATGGTAGCATCAATAACCTCCGATAAATTATGCGGGGCCATATTGGTAGCCATACCCACCGCAATACCTGATGCGCCGTTTACCAATAAGTTTGGAAATTTTGCAGGCAATACGGTAGGCTCTTGTAATGAGTCGTCAAAATTCAGCTGAAAATCAATGGTATCTTTATTAATATCGGCTAGCATTTCTTCAGCGATCTTTTCAAGCCTTGCCTCAGTATAACGCATTGCCGCCGGGTTGTCACCATCTATCGAGCCGTAGTTGCCCTGGCCTTCAACCAACGGGTAGCGCAAGCTCCATTCCTGTGCCATACGTACCATGGTATCATAAACAGACGAGTCACCATGCGGGTGATACTTACCCATTACCTCACCCACAATACGGGCCGATTTTTTATAAGGTTTATTATTGTTCAGCCCTAAATCAAGCATGCCAAATAATACGCGCCTGTGTACAGGTTTTAACCCGTCGCGAACATCGGGCAGCGCCCTGGAAACAATAACCGACATTGAATAATCAATGTATGCCGATCGCATTTCCTCATCAATATTTATCGAAATTATTCTGTCTTCTGAGTTTTGATTATCGTTTTCTGTGTCTTCAGCCATTTTTATTTTTTTGTATTTCTTCTTCTAAAGTTGATCGTCAAAAATTGGTTTTTATACGACCTGCGAAGATAAGCAAATAGTTGGTTTTTTGTAGCTATGTTGGTAATATTATGGATGTGGAAAGTGAACAATTTATTACTATGAATATTATGCTGAATAACAACAAAACATACCGGTTTTTTATTTAAAACGGCTTAAATAACAACTTGTAAATGAACAATTAAACCCAGGTATTTTTATTAATTTAGTAAAGATAAATGAAGAGAAACATCGACCGCGTTACCGACCTGTTCCTGGGTATTATTGTAATTATCTTTTTGATGGTTATGTTTTACCTTACCCAACAAAACTACCAGCTGCTAAAACAATCAAACGCGGCGGTTATTCAAACCGGCAATATCATCAGGGAAGAACAAAATATCTCGGCCGATTTTAAAAACGCCATCATATACATTTCTACCTTAAAAGACAGCAATCCCAAAGAGTATGCAGATACTTACGGGACAGGCTTATGGCAAATCAGTATTGACCTGCAACACCTTAAATCGATAGTTAGCCGGAGCGATCAATTAAAACTGGATAGTTTATCAAGGGAAATAGATAGCCAGGTAAGCTGGATGATGAGCAAAAAAGCTACCGACCCGCAGTTTGAATCTGAACGGAACGAACATATAAAAGGCCTTAGTGTTATACTGGCATTTTTTGACAATGAAATATCCGCGCTTGAAAAATCATCTGTCATTGATATAAAAAACTCAGAAAACTCATTGGTCAGGCTGCATAACTGGATCATTGTCCTCATAGTAACTTCATCATTGATTATTGCCATTATGCTGGTATTGATATCGATGCAATTTCGTAAGGTTAAAATGCAAAACACCCGGTTAATGGAAATTGCCTGGATACAATCGCACAAGGTTAGGTCGCACGTGGCGACCCTGTTAGGTTTAAGCCAACTTTTTAATCATGATAACCCAACAGATCATGAAAACGGTAAAATTGTAACTAATATGGTTGCCACCACTAACAGGCTTGATGAAATAGTGAAAGAGATAAATGATAAAACGAGCGGGTAGTTATTGCGTCTCTACTAAATCACCTTCATAAATAATTCCCAAATACCATTTTTAGACGCTTCTTACAGAATACCTTTCACCTTTTTCCAATAATCTTCTTCCACATTTCCGTTAGGGAGTTTTGCCTGTAAAACAAGGGTATCATGTCTCATCTTATACAGGTAATGAACGGTTACACCAATTAATTTCGACTGCTGTGCGCTATAGGTTTGCGTTTCAAGGCAGGTGTCGCCTTTTAGGGTGTATTTACCGCTTTCGTATTTTTGAGGCTCCTGGCCTTTTTCCAATAAATAGGCATCATAACTATTTTCAGTATATTTTCTTTGCAGCCGGTATTCTTTTGGGGCAGCATCCAGTTTGCCATTATAAAACCCACCGCGAAATTCCCAGGTGCCTTTGAGGGTCTTTTCATTATCGAAAGACGAACAGACAATTACACACAGCAAAAACAATATCTTTTTCATAGTTAAATGCTACAATATTATAAATCGGGAAGATATTACTACATAAAAACAATCAAAAGTCTCCCCTACCTCGTGCGTCTTAGCTTTAGCGACGGCGTACCGGGGGAGATTTAGAGGGGGCTTTACGCCCAATTAATCCCCTTTTTTAATAAACCCAATGTACGCTCTTCCTCACTCCCTACTTCAGGCTGAAAATTATATAACCATTTAGCCGTTGGCGGCAGGCTCATCAATATCGATTCGATACGTCCGTTGGTTTCCAGCCCAAATTTAGTACCTGCATCATAAACCAGGTTAAACTCGGCATAACGGCTGCGGCGCTGGTATTGCCATTGCTGCTGCGCTTCGGTAAATGTTTTATGCCGGTTACGGTTCACTAATTCGCTGTAAGTAGGAATAAACGACCGCCCAACGGCTTTTGAAAACTCAAATAATGTATCCCATGATAATTCATCCGTCGCAGTAAGGCGGTCATAAAATATGCCACCTATGCCCCGGGTTTCATCCCTGTGTTTGATGAAAAAATAATCATCAGCCCAGGTTTTAAACCGGGTATAGAAATCATTACTAAACCTATCACAAACAGCTTTTAAATTTTGGTGAAAATACCGGACATCTTCGTCGATAATATAATGTGGGGTAAGATCAATACCGCCGCCAAACCAGCGTACGGGTTGCCCATCGCCACCCAATGAGGCGGGCAGTTCAAAATATCTGATATTCATGTGGATAATAGGAACCATAGGGTGATTGGGATGTATCACGATAGATACCCCTGTAGCAAAAAAGTCCTCATGTTCAACCTTTAATGCTTTTTGCATGGATGCAGGCAACTTGCCATGAACCGCAGAAAAGTTTACGCCGCCTTTTTCAAACAGGTTCCCATTTTGAATAACCCTTGTACGGCCGCCGCCGCCGCCGTCCCGCTCCCACCTTTCCTCTTCAAACTTGCATTTACCATCCAAATTTTCAAGTGCGTGGCATATTTCATCCTGTATTAACCGGTAACCGGCAGCTATTTGTTCCTTATTGATCATTGCCGCAAAGATAGTTGAAATTGGTTGATTAGGTTGATTAAGTGAATGGTTGATTGGGTCAGACTTATAAAATACAAACCCTTACCCACCCTCTTTGCGCGCAGCGGAGTCGCCGGCATGCATCGACGATTCATTCATTCACTTACGACGCAAAATTCTTCTCATCCTCCACGTAATCCAAATCCTTGTCAAAGCTTTCTTTGAGCTGGCTTAATGAGAATAAGGCTATAGCGGTAAGTATAAACATCATAATATAACCGCTTTGCACCATGCCGTAATGCACCAC
>JABDBT010000077.1 GCA_013288465.1 Bacteroidota bacterium
TTCGAATGTTCGATTTCGGATTTATTTATTCTTTATTTCGCCCGCCAACTGGTGGGTTAGGTTTGTTTTTTTAGTGCGATTTCTATTCTTTTATTTTCAATTTCTAAATTCGAAATTGAACATTCGAAATCCGAAATCAGTCCTTCAATGATTCATACAAATACACCTGCCTTGACGCTATAACACGGTCGCCCGCTTTTAGGCCACTGCTGATGTATGCCCTGTCTTCAACTGTTTTAGCAATAGTTACCGGCGAGATCTATCGCTATACCTTAACCAGTAACAAAAGGTCGGTACGCGAATTAAAAACGATTGAAGACTGGGTAGTTGACCGCGAAATACGGTCAGTACCCGGCATTGCCGATTTGAACAGCTTTGGCGGCGAGGTAAAAACCTACCAGATTACGGTTAACCCCGAAAAAGCCCTGCAATACAATGTAACCCCTTTAGAGTTGTTTGACGCGGTATCAAAAAGCAATGTAAACGTTGGCGGCGATGTAATTGACCAGCACGGGCAGGCATTTGTGGTTAGAGGTATTGGGTTGTTAAACAATATCGACGAAATTAAAAACATAGTAGTTAACAATGTAAAGGGCACACCAATATATGTTAAAACCATTGGCGATGTTACCGAATCGAGCCTGCCAAGGCTGGGCCAGGTGGGCCGCGACAAGGACCCCGACGTAGTGGAAGGTATTGTGGTAATGCGTAAGGGCGAAAACCCAAGCGAGGTGATCAAGGCGCTTAAAATAAAGATCAATGAGCTGAATACTAAAATATTGCCTGATGATGTAAAAATAAACACCTTTTATGACCGGGAGACCCTGGTTGATTTTGCAACACATACGGTGTTGCACAATATGATGGAAGGTATAATTTTTGTAACCGTTATTGTATTCCTGTTCATGGCCGACTGGCGCACCACGCTTATCGTATCGCTGGTTATACCGCTGGCTTTGCTGTTTGCCTTTATGTGTTTAAAGCTGAAGGGCATGTCGGCCAATTTGCTGTCAATGGGCGCTATCGACTTTGGGATCATTATTGATGCCTCGGTGGTGATGGTCGAGGGCATTTTTGTGGTGCTTGACCATAGGGCAAAACAGGTGGGCATGGATAACTTTAACAGGTTGAGTAAGCTTGGCATGATAAAACAGGCTTGTATGGTTAATGGTAAGGGCATATTTTTTGCCAAACTAATTATTATCACCGGCCTGCTGCCCATTTTTAGTTTTGAGAAGGTTGAAGGCAAAATGTTTTCGCCTTTAGCCTGGACGCTGGGCTTCGCTTTATTAGGCGCCCTTATTTTAACCTTCACCTTTGTGCCTGCGATGGCCAGCGTTTTATTGAATAAAAATGTAAAAGAGCGCCATAACGTTTTTGTAGAATGGGTGACCAAAACGTGCATGTTTGTTTATTCATGGTGTTTTAGGCTGCGTAAAGTTATGCTGCCGTTTACACTGATAACTTTGGTAATGTGTTTGGCCTGTTTTGAATTATTGGGCACAGAGTTTTTACCCGAACTAAACGAAGGGGCAATCTATGTGCGTGCCACCGGGCCGTTAAGTATTTCATTAAAAGAATCGGTAAAGATCGCCAATGAAATGCGCAGCATATTTTTAAGTTTTGATGAGGTAAAACAAGTAGTATCGCAAACCGGCAGGCCAAATGATGGTACCGATGCCACCGGTTTTTATAATATTGAATTCCACGTTGATATTTACCCGCAGGACCAGTGGAAACGCAAGGAAACCAAAGAAGACCTGATCCGCCGGATGCAGGATAAATTAAAATTTTATCCCGGTGTGGATCTCAACTTTTCGCAGCCTATATCTGATAACGTTGAAGAAGCGGTATCGGGCGTTAAAGGCTCAATTGTAGTAAAACTTTTTGGCGATGATTATAAGATCATCGAAAACAAAGAAGATACCATATATTCTATCTTAAAGGGTGTAAACGGCATTGCCGACCTGGGCGTGATACGTGACCTTGGGCAGCCCGAATTACAAATAAACCTTAACCAGGCAAAAATGGCCCAGTACGGCGTGGTTTCTGCTGATGCTAACGCGGTAATTGAAATGGCCATTGGCGGTAAAGCTGCCACCCAGATCTATGAAGGCGAAAAGAAATTTGACCTGCGCATACGCTACCCTGAAGATTTTAGGGACAATGAGCGGTCAATAGGCGATTTACGTGTACCTACCCTAAACGGCAACAAAGTGCCCCTGCGCGAAATTGCGGATATTAAAAAAATAACCGGCGTAAGCATGATCTACCGTGACGACCATAAACGTTACGGGGCCATTAAATTCTCCATCCGCGGGCGCGATATGGGCAGTACCATTAAAGAAGCACAGGAAAAGGTTAACGCTAAAATAAAACTGCCCAAAAGTTACTTTTTACAATGGGCCGGCGATTTTGAAAATCAGCAACGCGCAACCACACGTTTAAGCCAGGTGGTGCCTATCAGCCTGCTGCTTATTTTCTTTATCCTGTTTATTTTATTCGGCAATTTCCGCGATTCGTTGCTGGTGCTTAACAATGTGCCTTTCGCCATTGCCGGCGGCATACTGGCGCTGTTAATTACCGGGGTAAACTTTAATATATCGGCAGGTATAGGCTTTATAGCGCTGTTTGGTATATGCGTACAAAACGGCGTAATACTTATTACCAAGTTTAAAAGCAATATTAAGGACCTGCGTAACCATACCGAATTAAGGTTCCCCGATGCTTTGCGTATGGGCGTTGAAGACCGCCTGCGCCCGCTGGTAATGACAGCTATGATGGCCGCTATTGGTTTGTTGCCTGCGGCCATGTCAAACGGCATAGGTTCTGAAGCATCAAAGCCGCTGGCTATAGTGGTAATTGGCGGTTTAATTACCAATACTACATTTAACCTGTTTATTTTCCCTATCATCTTTTATTGGGCCTATCGCAAAAGAGTTGAAAGCGGGAATATTGGCAGGATGTAGTTTTTAAAGATGACTAATACCCCTCAATCTATACTTTCTAAATATTGTTAAAGGTGGTGCAGTGAAAACTGTACCGCCGGAAACAATACCAGGCAGGGATTTAACTTTACAATGATATAATACCCCTATAATGTTGTTGAAAGTGGTGCCGCGAAAGTTGCACCACCCGATACAAATTTCGCGGCGTCATTAATGATATAATTGCGTGTCCATCACATCTGGCAATTAATTCACTATCACCAAACGTTCCTGTGGAACGTGAAATGATTCTAAATTTGTTTCTACCGACGAGGCGTTCCAATGGAACGCTATGCCTTTTTCGTCACATCGTGACGTTTGGTTGGTAGAAAAAAAGAAAAATCAGACAGGAGCGTTCAATCGGAACGCATGGTAAATTTGCCAATTTTATACCGGCGAATTTTATGGGTTAACTTAAAACACCCACACTTCCAGCACCAATCCATTAAAACAAAAAAGCAACCTTTAATGAGATAAGCATTTATTACTTACCTCATTAAAGATTGCTTCCGTTTGGTAAAAGCGACTAAGTTGCTTTACTTCAGCGTTAAACTGGTTTTACCCATGGTATAACCGTCGGCATAAAGCAATACGGTATAAACACCCTTTTGAAAAGCTGCCGGGTTTACCCAGTCAATGGTATAGCCGCTGCCATCATCTTTAAAGTCAATTGATGTACGGTAAGTGTATTGAAAATCCTGTCCATCGGCCGAGAAAGTACCTGCATTGCCCGAAGTGATCAGGTTACCTGTAGGGTCAATGATACGTACATAAATATCATGCGCGCCTTTTTCGGCAACAGCATTACTGGCTACTGTAAAATTGATCTTGATCTTTTTAGCCGGGCTTGCGCGTGTTACATCAACTTCTTTACCCGAGCTTTTTATTTTATAAGCCACAACATTGGCATTACCTACTTTAAGGGCCGATGCTATTTGTACTTTAGTGCTTAGATCCTGGTTTTGTTTTTGAAGGGTAGTTGCTTGCTGGGTTAACGTGTTTGCTTTTTCGCTAACGGCATTTAAATTGGTTTTTAAAGTATCGCGCTCGGTAGTAAGTGAGGCGTTTTGTTTTTTAAGTTCTTCCAGGTCGGCTGTGTATTTAGTAACAAAATACCTTAACTGTTTTACATCCTCCTGTGCTTTGCCTAATTCGGCTGCGGTTAGTTTGCCTTTTGCCAGTTCGCCTCTTAATACTTTGATCTTTGTTTGCAGCGAATCGTTTTTTGCCTGCATTACTGCGGTCATTTTAGTGCGGCCGGCATTTACCTGTTCAACCTGTGCTTCCAGGCTATCCAGCTCGGTTTGCAACCGGGTTTTTTCGTCATTTTGATAAACTATCTTTTCGTCAGAGTTGTTTTTCTTCATGTATAAATACACGTCTGTACCTAATAATGCCAGTATAACCACAATTAGGAAATAAATGACATTTGAATTCTTTTTAGGTGTTTGTTCTGATTGGCTTTCCATAAAAATTAATAATTTTTAAATTTTAAGTGATAATTAAACGTATCTGTTTTTACTAATATTGTCAGTTAATAAAGTAAAAAACAAGATAATTTGTTTTATCGGGGTAGTTATTTAGCGTTCATTACGGGCTAAAGTAAGCACAAAATGATTAAAACACAATTATTATCTGCTATAATAAAACAGCTAAGGGTTGAGTTTATATCTTTACAGTTTTACAGCAAGTCTTTTTTAATGCAGATATATCGCCTTTTTATACTTCTTATTTTTTTGTTGTCGGGCCTGGCAAAGGCAACAGCACAAACTGAAACAACGCCACCTTATAAACCAGACCCTAAACGCGAATTTAGGGGCGTATGGATAGCCACCGTAGGCAACATCGACTGGCCAACCAAACCGGGGCTGCCTACTGACGTTCAAAAACAACAGTTAACTGATATCCTGAACGCGCACCAGCAAACGGGCATTAATGCCATAATGTTCCAGGTAAGGCCCGCTGCAGATGCTTATTACGCAAAAAGCCGCGAACCTTGGGCAAAATGGCTCACCGGCAAACAGGGCCAGGCACCCTACCCTTTTTATGACCCATTGGAGTTTGCCATTACCGAGGCCCATAAACGGGGCATGGAGCTACATGCCTGGTTTAACCCTTACCGCGCAACTTTTGATAGCAACTATGCCGCGTTGAGCCCAAACCACATGACCAATATACACCCCGAATGGTTTTTTACCTATGGTGGTATAAAACAGTTTAACCCCGGCATCCCCGAAGTGCGCGAATATATTATACAGGTGATTTTAAACGTGGTTGATAATTATGATGTAGATGGCATTCACATGGACGATTATTTTTACCCGTATCAAATTGCCGGGCAACATATTAATGATTCGGCCACCTTTAAACAATACGGCGGCGATTTTACAGACATCAGAGATTGGCGGCGAAACAATGTTGACCTGCTGATACACATGCTGAGCGATAGTATTCATAAGCATAAGCCGAAGATGAAATTTGGCATAAGCCCTTCGGGCATTTGGGCAAATAAATTTCAGAACCCCGAAGGGTCGGAAACTCATGGTGGCGATTCATACTATGAATTGTATGCAGATTCACGCAAATGGGTAAAAGAAGGATGGGTAGATTATATAAACCCGCAGATCTATTGGCCAATAGGTTATGCTGCTGCTAATTTTACAAAACTTATCGACTGGTGGAGCGATAACACTTATAACCGCCATTTATACGTCGGGCAGGCGGCCTACCGTATTAATGAACGTAAAGTAACGGCCTTTAAACACCCGCAGGAAATGCCTGATGAGATCAAATACCTGCGTGCAAACGCACGTGTGCAGGGCAGTGTGTTTTTTAGTTCAACATCGTTGTTGAATAACCCGCTTGGCTTTACCGATTCGCTTAAAAAAACCTACTATCGGCATCCTGCGTTACCGCCGCTTATGCTGTGGCTGGATTCTATTCCGCCAAATGTGCCACGCAACCTGGTTGCCAAAGCCATCAATGGCATTGTGCAGTTAAATTGGGAAACACCATTGTTAGCAAAAGATAAAGAACCCGTTTTTGGCTACGTTATTTATCGCTTTGAAGGCACTGAAAAAATAGACCTGGGCGACCCAAAAAACATACTGCATATCCAATACAGCGCCGATGTGTTTTATAACGACAAAACTGTACAAATAGGGAAGACATACTCGTATGTAATAACCGCTATTGATAAGCTGACCAACGAAAGCGACCGGTCGCCGACTATTGCCGTAACTATACATTAGTTTGCAGTTTTGAGTGGGCAGTTTGCAGTAAGGAAAGTAGCTTTTTAAGATTTGCGGATTATTTAGGTTAAAAATCAATTACGCGAGGGCCATGTGCGATACCTTTCCCTAAATTTAGGGAAAGGAGGAGGATAGGGTAAAACAGCTGACAGGTTTTAAATTTGAGTTCCTTTGAGTTTGGGGTTTTTGAATTTTACATCTTATCTTGGCTCCTGATTCTTATATCTTGATTCTAAAAAATGAGGGCAGTAATACAACGTGTTTCGGAAGCAAGCTGCAAAGTTGACGGTAAGGTAACCGGCGAAATTAAAACCGGCTTCCTGGTGCTATTAGGCATTGAAGATGCCGATACCACCGAAGACCTGCAATGGCTGGCGCAAAAAATAACCGGCCTGCGTGTTTTTGGCGATGAAAACGGCCTAATGAATAAGGCGTTGGCCGATGTTGACGGCAATATATTACTGATATCGCAATTCACCCTGTTTGCCCAAACTAAAAAGGGTAACCGCCCGTCGTTTATCAGGGCGGCAAGACCGGATAAGGCTATCCCAATGTATGAGCAAATGATAAAAACGCTTGAAACCATAACGGGAAAAAAGATAGCCACGGGAATATTTGCCGCCGATATGAAAGTAAGGCTGGTAAATGACGGCCCGGTAACTATTGTTATGGATACAAAAGATAAAGAAAACCACTAACCTAAAAGACACTAATTATCTCGAATTTATTCGAATTTCACGAATTAGGGAAGGGAATAATTGTGGATTATTTTTAATTTCACAAATTGAGTTACCGATATAACTATGACTGATATTTTATTTAAAGAAGAATCATATAAGATAATTGGCGCTTGCTTTGAAGTTCATAAAATATTAGGACATGGTTTTAAAGAAGTAGTTTATAAGGATGCTTTGGAAATAGAATTTAATAAACTTAATATTCCTTTTCAAAGAGAAAAACCTTACTCCATATTTTATAAGGAACAGAGGCTAAAACATTCTTTTACTGCCGATTTTATTGTTTACGATACTATAATCCTCGAAATAAAAATCGGAACTTATATTGGTGATCCTTACATCAAGCAAACATTAAACTACCTGAAAGCCTCTGGTGTGCGCCTGGGCTTGATCATCAATTTTGGAACACCATCTGTAGAACACCAACGCGTAATTTTTTAATCATAGAACTCAAACATAATTCGTGTAATTCGAAAAAATTCGTGCACATTAGTGTTTATAATTATTATGGAAATCAAGGAAGCACAGCAATTAGTTGACACCTGGATAAAAACAATGGGTATCCGCTATTTTAATGAACTTACCAATACCGCTATTTTAATGGAGGAAGTTGGTGAGGTGGCACGTATTATGGCACGGCAATATGGCGAACAATCATTTAAAAAATCAGATACCGAAGTAAACCTGGCCGATGAAATGGCCGATGTGCTGTTTGTATTGATTTGCCTGGCCAACCAAACCGGAATTGACCTGACCGAAGCCCTGCAAAAAAACATGGAAAAGAAAAGTATCCGGGATGCTGATAGGCATAGAAATAATGAGAAGCTGAAGTAGCATCTCTTAGTCTTAGTGGCAGTAGCAGTTTATAGTTGCAGTAAAGAAAATACTACTGCCAGTGCCACTCAAAACTGCTACTAACCTTACAGCCTGATCAGCTTATCTCCTTCCAAAACCGGTATGGCGGTAGTGGTATCCACGTTTAAACAAAAGGCAATATCAGCTTCAATTCCTAATTTTTTTAGGCGTTCGCTATGCGAGGTTTTTTTGAGGTATCCGTTCAAATCACCTTTGGCTATTTGATACAGGTCATAAGAAGCTATTGCAGGATCGTCAGCCACAAAACCCGCCAATTGTAATTGCCCAACTACCGCGCCTGCAAACAGCGTATCCTCCAGGTTAAAATTGCCTTTCCAGCCCGAGCAAACTAACAATATATTTTCGTGCCGGTTTTTAAGCCAGTTACAAAGCGCCGTCAAATTTAAAAATGAACCGATGGCTATTTTTTTTGCTTTGCGCGATAGATGCAGCGCATGGGTACCGTTGGTAGTGGTTAGTACAATGGTTTTACCGGCAACTTTGTCTTTAGTGTAGGAGAACGGCGAATTGCCAAAATCAAACCCGGCAACTATTTCGCCATCGCGCTCGGCGGCTAATAAATAGCCCGGTTGCTTTTCCTTGTAGGCACTACATTCCTCCACCTGCGATACGGGGATAATAGCTGTAGCGCCATTTTCAATCCCATAACAAATGGAGGTTGTGGCCCTGAATACATCTATCACCACAACTATATAATCTTCTACATTATAAAGGGGCAGCAATGAAGGTGTTAAACAAACTTGTACTTGATTGGTCATTAGTAGCTGTTTTTTTGAGTAGCAGTTTGAAGTAGCATATCTAAGTGGCAGTAGCAGTTTATAGTTGCAGTAAGAAACTGTCACTGCTACTTAAAACTGCCACTACAATTATTAACCGCTACTGCAACTAAATTAATAGCGGCAAATTTAATATTATAAATCTATGCTAATTAACGGCAGGCAATAAATACCTGTAAAAGTCGATCAAATTATTGATAACCTTATTGATGTCATGTTGCTGTTCTATTAACAAACGGGCATTTAAACCTATTTGTTTGCAGTATTCCTCATCGGTTATGCAGCGCTTAATGGCATCATAAAACTCCTCCCGGTTATTGGCTATCAGTATATTCCGTCCATCTTCAAAATTTATACCTTCGGCGCCAAGCGTTGTAGAAATTATACACTTTTGCATCGCCATCCCTTCCACAATTTTCACCCGCATGCCACCCCCCGAAAGCAGCGGCACAATCATGATAGATTTACTGTTTACAAATTCAAGCGCGTCATCCACCTCGCCCTGAATAAATATTTTACCCAGCGCCTCATAATCGTCAAACCTTTCGGGGATATCGCTGCCAGCTACATAAAACCGCACATTGAGGTCGCCATCAATAAAATCTTTATAAAAATTATCTAAAAACCATTCCACACCTTCGCGGTTGGGCAGCCAGTCTAACGAGCCTAAAAAAAACAAACTCGGAAACTCGGTTTTACTAAAATCAGCATAATAATGGTCGAGCCGTATGCCTACCGGCAATACTTCAACCGGCACCTTCGTCCCGTAATCCTGGATCGTGTTTTTATCCTGGCCGGTAAATACAGCAATGCCGTCAAACTTGTTCAGTTGCTCCAACTCATAGTTTTTTATGCGTTTGGCGTGCATCTTTAGGTATGATTTTTTAAACGGATCGCTTTTTTGCAGCGATAATCTTTCCCATACCTGGTTTTCAATATTATGTGTCCTATAAATCAGTTTAGCTTTGGCATATTTACGCACCGCCGAAAGATATAGTGATAAAAACAGGCCCTCAAACTGTATGATATCGTATTGGGTGCTTTTTACTTCCTGTATCAGCAGTTTTTCAAAGTCGGCATCATAATATTTATTAATATTAAATGAAGTTCTGCTGAATAAATTGACCGCCACATCCAGCATTGATACGCTTATGTCAATGTTATAAACTTTGTATTTTATTTTACCTTGTAGTTCTTCATCGGGTAAATTACCTTCATGGTTCCTTTTGGTGTTTAATGCCATCAATGAAACCTCGTGCCCCAAACGCACCAATCCTTTAATGGTATTATATACCACTATTTGGTAGCCCCCGTTTTGTGGAAACGGTACACGGTGTGTTAATATTAAGATCTTCAAATCGGTTTGCTAGGTTAGCAAATTTAATTATTTAGCTTATAGAATCAAGCCCTGCGCCATCAGAATAAACAATAATAGATCAGGATAGTGTAAAAATGATAACACTAAGTAAAGCACAAGACAAAAACCGCGTTCCGTGATATTAGAATTTAGCAGCGTTAGGTTTTATAATTTATCACCGGGCATAGTTACCTTAAAAGTACGGCGATGATAGGGCGTGTACCCTATGCTTAAAACCGTTTGGCGGTGGGTAATGGAGGGGTAACCCTTATTGCTTCGCCAGTTATATTCAGGGTGTTCTTCGGCAATCTTTAGCATATAATCATCGCGGTAAGTTTTTGCCAATATGGAGGCCGCCGCTATGCTAAAATATTTTGAATCGCCTTTAACTATACACTGATGAGGGGTGCTCGCATACTTATTAAACCGGTTCCCGTCGATGATCAAAAATTGTGGTTTTATACAAAGTTTGTCAATAGCGCGGTGCATTGCCAGGAACGATGCGTTTAAAATATTTATTTCATCTATTTCCAAGTTATCAACAGATGCTACGGCAAAAGCAATAGCTTTTTGCTCAATTTCGGTTCGTAGCCTATATCTTACTGCTTCAGTTACCTGTTTTGAATCATTCAGTAAGTGATGCTCAAAATCGGCAGGTAATATTACCGCGGCGGCAAAAACCGGCCCGGCCAAACAACCACGGCCCGCTTCATCACATCCCGCTTCAATCAATTCATCCTGGTACCTGGCTAACAACATAGGTGTAAAATATGCTTTTAAAATATCCGCAAAGTAAGCAGGGTAATATCATCTATTGGCTTACCCTTTATGGTCAAATTCAAATGATCTATCAATGCTTTGTTAAGCTTATCAGGCGATAAATCATGGTGCGTGGTTATAAATTCAATTAAGGCATCTTCATCCCATACCTTTGTGCCATGAGGTTCAAAATCCAACAATCCGTCGGTATAATTAACCAATAAACTATTAGGCTCAATATCTATTTCACCTTCATTTAAAAAAGGCAGCTCGTCAAACGCGCCAATCATGGTAGTACCCAATTTAAGCGTTATAGCCTTGCCCTTACAAAACAATATAGTGGCATTATGGCCCGCATTAATATAATTAAGCTTGCGTGTTCGTTCATTATACTTAGCCAGGAAAAGTGTTATGAACTTCTCCCCTTTTGTATTGCCTATCATTTTTTGATTAAGGCGGTCCATAATATTGGTCAGATCATCCTCAACCGCAGCCCACGCGTGTAAACTGGCCTGGAAATTAGCCATTAACAACGCTGCCGACATTCCCTTGCCCGATACATCAGCAATGCACCATAAAAATTCATGGTCATTCAGGCGTATAAAATCAAAGTAATCGCCCCCAATATTTTGGTGCGGAAGGTACCGGGCGCCTATCTCCACCGTGGCCTCTTTACGCCCTTTTAAGGGTATGAGCATGTTTTGCACCTCTACCGCCAGTTCCATTTCACGTTGAAAACGTTCAGATTGTAACCTTTCTTTAAACAGCTTTTTATTTTCGAGCGCCACCACAATAACATTGATCAATGTTTGAATAAAAGTCAGATCATTATCAGCCATTTCGGCGGGCGTATTAAAATCACCTATCAGGGCAAATGCTAATGCTTTGCTTTTATGATAAATAGGGATAAAATAATCATAGTGCTGCAATACCGGGTGGCTGTGGTCTGAAAGTTGCGCGGGTAATTTTATTTTATTGAGGGTAAGGCAGGCCCGGTGCAAAACGCTGATGGGCTCAATATCTCCGCCGTATTTAGAAATACAAATGTAGTTGCCTTCCTTTTCTATTAAAAAACGAAACTTACCCACCTGCAAATAATTTTGCATAATTACTTCCAGCATTTGTATCAATGCCGGTGTGGATGTGTTTTTATTGATGGCCCTCGTTATCTCCAAAAGAGAGTTTAACTCCGACTGTCTTTTTAATAGTAACCGTATTAATTCGTCTTCGCCTGAAGTGGGGCCCTTACTTTGCATCGTGATGTAATGGAAGTGCCTAAAATAGAAAAAATATATTTAAATGCGGGTACATTAAATATTATATCAAAAACATCCTTCAGTTAAAATCAGCCTAACCTATAAATCAACACTTTA
>JABDBT010000078.1 GCA_013288465.1 Bacteroidota bacterium
GCATCATTTGATCCACTATTTTTAGCTGATTTAAAAGAAATAAAAGATGACTTTGATGCTATTGATGGTGAAAGTTTATGACTATTAAAAGATGGACAATTTATAGGGCTAATCTTGACCCAATAGTAGGCTCAGAACAAGGGAAATCAAGGCCAGTTTTAGTTATTAGCGAAGATGTTATAAATGATGCACTTAATATTGTTAATGTGATTCCTATAACATCCAGAAAAGAAGGAAGAAGAATATATCCAAACGAAGCAGTAATATATGCTAATAGTCACGGATTAAGTAATGAATCAATAATTCTTTGTCACCAAATTAGAACCTTAGATAAGCAGAGATTATCTCATTATTATGGAAAAGTAGATTCACAAGAAAAGCAAGAAGAAATTATTGAAGCATTATGCTTTCAATTAGGAATTGCCTACGAAAACTAATAACGGCGATTCATAACTTCAAACTATAATCACATATCCGCCATTTCAATATCATCCCAACTTTGTTGTTTATAATGATGAAACATTAGCCAGGCACCCAGCATTGCCGGGATAATTAATATCCATATCAATGTTTCCCAATGTATTAAAAACCGGTGCCCAAACCCTATAGCTACTATAAAGCTCATTATCAGCAATGATGTTACCATCCGGCTACGGGCTTTTACTACTACCGGTTTTGAAAAAGGCAGGCCTTTTACCATAAATAAGGCCATTAACATACCATAAATAGTGCTAATGGTAAAGGCCAGTATGATATCGTTTATAGTTTGCGGGCCCCATATCAATACTATCGCAATGCTTAAAACCAGGCAATACGGAAAGAAATAGAGAACGATGATAGCCTTATACATACCGGCTAAAATTTTTCCGGGCTTATCAACAGGCAGGGCATAGTAAACCCATGCCGATTTATATTTGCCCGAGTTTGATACATTTTGTAAAATGGACGATAACACAATTGTGGTGAGGTATATTAAAAGGATATAGTTCGCGCTATTTTGCAACCTTTCATATTTATCAGCAAGGGTTTGGCCCGTGCCATTTAACGCGAAATATAAAAAATATATAGGCACATAAGCAAAAGCCGGGAATGCCTTCATTTTAAATTCGCGGGTACGGGCGGCCAGTTTCCAGGTAATTTTAAAACCGGCGTTTTCAAGCGGGTCGGGCGCAAGCAGGTTAGCTATTTTATCCCTGAAATCAGTTTTATATTGTTTATTAGCTACAGAATTGCTGCTGCCATCAGAAGTGGCAACCATAGCCAGCTTGCGGTTAAAGCCGGGTGCCAATACTTTTGCCACAAACCAAATACCCGCTATCGGGAAAACAATACCCAAAACCGCCAGCAGCGCTATGAGTAAACTTGCCCTGCTTGCATGCAGCAATATTTCGTTAAGGCTGGCTATCCAAACCGGTGGCAACAGGTACACCCATTTATGCGCGAGGACGTTTGCATGTTGTAATACCGAAATACTAATTAAGCGCGGCACCAAATAATAAACCGCGAAGATGATGATGGAAAACGCTATCTGGAAATAACTGATAATATCTTTAAAACGTTGCGCGCTTACCGATCTCATCAAAATAAAATAAACCAGGTTTACCAATAATACGCTTAAAAGCGTGGCTTCAATTATCTGTATAAAAAACAATGGTACTGCCCATAACCCCTCCGCAAAACCAACCATTATTATACCCGGTAAACCCTGTAACAGGGCAACTTTTGTTATATAGATGGTAATGTGCATAAAGCGCGATATGGCAAACGTGCGGTCATTAACCGGGCGTGGGGCTATAATAAACTGGTCGCGTGTATCGATCAATACGGTAGTAAAATCTGATATGAGCGTTAACGCCATTAAAACCATGAATATGGAAAAATACACAACCTGGCCAACCATGGGCATATTAAAAAGAAATAATACACTGCCAATAAGGCACCCCATAATTACCAAACCAATATTGCCCCATTTAGATTTACCGGCAGTTTTATTGGCCGTGCCCCTGCGGTTGCTAAACGCTGCCCTGGGCCGCCTCTCGTCCATCAACAACTTAACGCGCAAAATTTCATATAACTGCACGGTATCAACACCTGCCTTCTGCAACAGCGGACTGAAGTAACCAATAAATTTTAAAAAGATCTTATCCATAAACCAGGCTAATCAAACGCGTTAATAATGGCATCGGTTTCGCCGCCTGATTCTTCCCTGCCGGTTAGTTTTGAAAATATCTGCTCAAGCGTATCACTATAGTTTTGTTTTAACGACTCGAATGTGCCATCAGCAATAATTTCGCCTTTATTGATCAATAATATCCTGTCGGATACCTTTTCAACCACATCCATCATGTGCGAACAATAGAAGATAGTTTTACCCTCTTTTGATAACCGCATAATGAGTTCCTTCACCAGGATAACCGCGTTGGCATCAAGGCCGGATAACGGCTCATCAAGCACGATGATCTTAGGGTTATTGATAATACCGGCTATCAACAATACCTTTTGTTTCATCCCCTTTGAGAAGGTATCCATCCTGTCGTTGATATTGTTGTTAAGGCCAAAAGCGGTTAACAGTTTTACTATCCTGTCGCTAAGGATAGGGTCTTCCATACCATACAGCTTTCCAATAAAGTCAAGATACTCTAACGGGGTAAGCACGTCATATAATTCGGCATTTTCAGGCACATAGCCAATCAGTTTTTTTATTTCCAGTGGATTTTCGGTCATATTCATTCCGTCAACAATAACCTCTCCTTCAAAATCAGGAATTAAGCCGGTGAGTATTTTTACGGTTGTTGATTTGCCCGCACCGTTTGGCCCGATGTAACCGATAACCTGGCCGGGAAAAACATCGATGGAAAGATTTTTTAAAACCTGTTTGGTATCATAAAACTTAGAAAGGTTGCGGATCTGAATAATGGGAGTTTCGCTCATAGTTGCTTTGAAAAACTTGGGTTAAAATACAAATTTTTCTATAGCAGAAAGTAGGTTTAAAATCTATTCGTTAATTTCTTTCAGCAGATCCTTTATCTCACTATCCGAAATGCTCTCTTGCTCAGATTTATCATAAACCGCTAATAGGTAAATAGTGCCTTCAAATTCACTTAACAAAACTACATTAGTAATTACTCTGGCACCACCGCTCTTGCCTCTGTTTTTACTAGCTATTGTTATCCTGATCTTATAGCAGGAGTTACCGATAGGGATACCGGATTTTGGATTATCATTAAGTATTTCTCGAAGCTTAGATAGGTCGGACTTAAAGGATTTGTATTTTTTACTTAGTACTTTAACATCCTTATCAAAACTGGGGATGGTTTTTATTTTATAGTTCATTCAGTAAATCGTCAAAGTCTCTTGCTTCAATTTTACCCGCTTTAACGTCATTTAATTCATCAATAGCAGTTTTTAGTTTTTTTAATAAAGGCTTACTACTGTCAACCTTTTTTACAGTAACCCCTAATTCTTTCAACAATATACGTACTGCCTTTTCCTTTTTGTCAGGTATGCTTATCTGTAAAACAGTCATTTTATTCCCTCTTTTATACAAATATAATTAAAAAGATGGGTTAAAAATTAAATTAAAGGCCCTGAAATGGTATCTATGAAGTATGCATTCTGTGACCCAGTTTTTGGGCTGATTTAAAAGACATATAGGATGACCTTGATGCCAACTGAAAATTTATAAAGCTGTTTGATTTAACCGGGATACTAAATATCCGATAATACCAATTACAGATACCGCAACAAAATTTATAAATATACCACCGATTAAAATTGCTGCTATACCTGTTCCACATCTTATCCCCCCAGGAGAGATTGGAATATGTTTAGCAACTGTACTTGCTGCAACAAATGAAAAAACAATCCCCAAAACAAACATTATAAGTGTTATAATTCCCCTGGGGATAGAAATTTTATTCATTCCTTTTAATATTAATAATACAACTTGCAAAGTGGGAGCAGCAAAAATTAATAAAACAAGTATCATAATGCTTAGGCTTTTAGTTGTGTTTAATTAATACCTATTGTATCTAAAAGGTAACCTAATAAAACTTGAATAGGGATTTGTGTATAACTAATCTAATGTTAAAACATTAAAATAATATTAATGTCACATTGTCATAAGTACACTTGTGGCAAGCAATTTGAATAGTATATATTTGTACAAATATTAAAAAAACAGAAATCATGGCTTTAGAAATAACTGATGCAAACTTTGAAGAATTGGTACTTAAATCAGACAAACCGGTATTGGTTGACTTTTGGGCAGAATGGTGTGGCCCATGTAGGATGGTTGGTCCGGTTGTAGAAGAAATTGCTAAGGAATATGAAGGCAAAGCTGTTGTAGGCAAAGTAAACGTTGATAACAACCCGGGTATATCTATGAAGTTTGGTATCCGCAATATCCCTGCATTATTATTTTTTAAAAACGGGGAAATTGTTGACAAACAAATAGGCGCTGTACCTAAATCTGTATTAGCAGATAAATTGAGCAAACAATTAGCATAACTCCATAATTAACAGTATTAAAAAGCGCTTCGGTTTACCGGGGCGCTTTTTTTATGCGTGCTGCACCATGGCCAGCATGGTATCTGCCGAGGTATAATCCTCCAAACAAATGGTTTGTTCCTTCACATTGGGCTGTTTCATTAACTCATCAAAAATACCGGGTATCTGTGCCAGGTTTTCCAGCCATTTATTTAAAGTAGCATAAAGATATTTCCCTTTTGGTATTGTATAGATTGGCAGGCCCAATGTAGTCGCTTCACCCTCGAAATTTTCCTTTGCACAGGCGCGGTATATGAGCTTATCGCCATCACATAGGGTAATGCCGTAAATATGATGGTCGCGCTTATTGCCCAGCAAATTATCCAGTTTATTAAAACTTTCGGTTATGCCTTGAGGGAAGCTTTCAGCCTGTACATAAAATACCAAAATATTTTCGGTTAGTTCATTTTCTTTTATTTCCATAATAAGCAGGCGGGTAAGCGAGTTATAGTTGGTAGAGTCAAGAGCCAAGATACAAGAATCAAGAGAAATAAATCCTGGCTCTTGATTCTTGTTTCTCTCAATCAAATATAAATAATGTTTTATTTGTCCGCAAAAGCGGATTGTTATACATTAGTAATATGCTTAAATTAAATGACGATCAGCAAATAAGGCAGTTAGGCAACCTGGAGTTATTAGCGCGGCAGGTTGTTGAGGGTTTTATCACCGGTTTGCATCAAAGCCCGTTTCACGGGTTTTCGGTCGAGTTTGCCGAACATCGTTTATACAACAATGGCGAATCGATAAAAAACATCGACTGGAAACTACTGGCCCGTACCGATAAGCTGTTTGTTAAGCAATTTGAAGAGGAAACCAATCTGCGCTGCCACCTGTTGCTGGATACTTCATCTTCCATGAATTTCCCCGATAAAGGGGTAAATAAGCTGCAATACTCTATTTATGCCATTGCTTCGCTCATGTACTTGTTTAAAAAGCAGCGGGACGCATTTGGGCTATGCCTTTTTTCGGATAAAATAGACTGGATAAGCGGTGTAAAATCAACTTCTACGCACTTGTTTTATTTATATGCCGAGCTGGAAAAGATGTACCGGAACCCTAAAGCAAACACCAGTACCAACATTACCGATGTATTGCACCATATTGCCCAGGAAGTTCACCAGCGGTCGATGATCATTATTTTTAGCGATATGCTCGAAAATAACATGAACCCCGAAAAACTAAACGCGTTGTTCGCCGCCATTCAGCATTTAAAATATAATAAGCACGAGGTAATTATTTTTAATGTTAATGATAAGCATAAAGAGTTTGAGCTGGGTTTTGATAACCGCCCGCATCATTTTATTGATATGGAAAGCGGCGACGAAGTTAAAGTACATCCCGGTAAAATACGCGACGCTTACCGCACATCCCTGGCCCAATACCGTCACGAACTGGAGTTAAAATGCGCCCAATACCGTATCGATATTGTTGACGCTTATATACAGGAAGGCTACAATAACCTGCTAAAAACTTACCTTATTAAAAGGAATAAAATGATATAGGTGGTTTAAGGGGGTTGTAGATGTTGTAAGGGTTATAATGGTTGAAGAAGTTATAAAATAGATACCCGTTTAAAACATTTATAACCTTTACAACTTTTCCAACCTCTGCAACTCAAAAAAAACAAATCAATTCCCCAAACACCGTGTTACTAAATAAACACAATTTTTTATATGAGACTTTCTGTTGAACGAAAACCTATAAGAGTTAATCCCGATCCGAAACGTGTTATTGCCAGGTTCTTTTTTAATGGGAACGATCGTGCTAAAGAAGTTATTCAACGTGTAATGGGTATAAGCGAAGATGAGGCTTTTGGTATAATCTCGCCTTTATTGCAGGAATACTCCAAACGCCACAGAAATATAACACGTGTTTTAAACCGCCATTGCAGCAAACTAAAGCCGCTTTTTGCCGAACTGGAGATTGATTTTGATACGCTGACGGTTTACCGTAAACTGCTTATCGGGTCGTACTTTACCCATGAATATTCCATTGAATCAGCGGCTTTTTTCAACCCCTCTATTATACAAGATCCAGACCAAAGCGAATTACAGGAAGGCCAGCGCCGGGTAATTATGAGTTTCAGGGCGGTAGGCGAGGGGCATATCTCCTCTATAACTTTCCGCCGGGCGTTGTTTGATAAGTATAATAACATTACGGTATTACCTGCCGGAAACTATATTGACGAGGCCGAAATTGTAAGGAACGCGGTTTACAATAAGAAACTGTTTTTTGATAAAGCGGCCATTACCCAGATCAACATTGATGTGCTGCATGAGCTGGAATCAAAGCTCGATCATCATTTTGAATACTCCAACCTGCGCCGCATTATTATCGATTCGCAAAAACTACAAGAGAGCGATATGAAGAAGCTGGAGTATGATAAAGTGCTATGGCTGGCCGATTCGTATTACGAAATTGTATTTTCGTTAGATACCGATATATCCGACCGGGTAATTTTCCCGATATCAGAATATGAGCGCAAAGGTATAGAGGATGCACGTTTTGTAGAGTTTAAACATGATGACGGCAGCTCGGTTTATTACGCTACCTATACCGCTTATGATGGCGCGCTCATCATGCCCAAGCTGTTGCAAACCAACGATTTTTACAATTTCAAAATAATGCCTTTGTATGGCGCGGGTGCCCAAAACAAAAACCTGGCCCTTTTTCCGCGTAAAATAAACGGTAAATATGTAATGATATCGCGTATTGATGGATGCAACAATTACATCATGTACTCGGATAAGATAAATATTTGGGAAAATCCCATTTTATTGCAGAAACCCAAATTTACGTGGGAATTTATACAGATTGGCAACTGCGGTTCGCCCATTGAAACGGAGCATGGCTGGATAATGATAACCCACGGTGTTGGTCCTATGCGCCGGTATGTGCTGGGTGCAAGCTTGTTAAAGCTTGATGACCCGGCAGTTGAAATAGGCAGGTTGGATGAGCCGCTGCTTATCCCCAACAGTGAAGAGCGGGAGGGCTATGTGCCCAATGTTATTTACTCGTGCGGCTCAATTATCAATAACAATAAACTCATCATTCCCTATGGCCTTTCAGATTATTCAACCTCATTTGCCGAAGTTGACATGGACGAGCTTATCCATAAATTAAAAGGAAAAACCAAAGTAAAGAAGGCTGCCAAGAAAAGCTAAAAAAGAATTTATTTGCAGATTTTAGTAGGTAAGTAAGTTGTTTTTATTTCTTCTTGGGTATTGGTAAACCAACTCTTTTCAATGTTTGCCTTGCCTCTTCTGTCTTTTTTACAAAGTATGGATCATCAGCATAGCTTTTTACCTTGTCACTAACAACAGCACGGCCATATCCTTTTTCAATAATTTCCTTTTTTACTACGGTCGGCATAATATATCTCCTTATGTTATTTGTCTATCAAATATACCAGTTCATTTCCTTTTTACCAAGAAAGCATCATAATTGACATTCCTTTGAAATTGATGCCAGTTGTCTTCCTTTAACCCATAAACCTCAAAATATAAACCAATTTCTTCCCATAATCCGGCTATACCCATTTGATATAACCTGGTTCTTGATGGAGTACTTCCGGCAGCATAGATATAATAATTGCCGTAATGATCAGTAAAATCAATAATGGTATTGGCTACAGTAGCAAGTACCATATCTCTGTCTTCATTATTAGTTACAACGCTATCGTCAATAACACTTGTATCCTCACTTGTATCTCCGAAACCTAAATTATAAGCCGGTGGCTCCTGACCGGGAATCTTAGTAAAGCGGACAACTTTCTTTATTTTTCCTTTGGGGCCTTCGCTGTAAAACTCATAATCCTGAAAGTCATTGTTTGAAAAATAAATATAGTGCTCTAAGTTCATACTATTGAAGTTCTACAATTGATATTGTTAGGTTTCCAAACTTAACAAATTCCTTTAAAATTAGTTACTACAAAGCTTGTTCTATGTGATATTACTATAGCGGTTCTAAACATAAATAGATGTTATTCTTTACTGTTGTAGTAAATAATAGACGGAATTATACCCGTGGATAAACAGCCCTGATCTTATTCAATACTTATTAATTGCCGTTTGATAACAATGAGCCCTATTTGATAAATTTGCAGCCCTTTGGCATAGCCATTGTTTAGTAAATAGCGAAGCCTTATCTGGCTAATAACGTGGGTATTACAAAATAATATATGACGCAAATTTATTAAAGCAATGGATCACTTTAGAGAAATAAAAAACAACCTGTCGTGGCATAATGAAGGCAAATTTGAGGTTGAGCTGATTAACGGTATAATAACAAAACTTAATTTTTGTGAACCCGGAAAAGGCCCCCATGATACAGGTAAATGCCTTACCTCAACCAACTTTAAATATCTGCAAGCGGTATATACCAGCCTGGGCGACCTGTTTGCTTTTATCGAGGAAGAAAACAAACGATTGGGTTACAGTTATGCACGTGCAGATGAATCTACGGCGTATCAACTAAAGGAAGATAAGGAAGAGGCCTATACCATTCCTGCCGAAACCAAGTTGAGGCCATTAATAAACTATGACCACCAGCCTGAGTTATCAAACACATCAACAGAAAATGTGGGATCGATTTTAGATCAAACACCTAACCAGCAAGATATAGGATTAAGCGCTTAACACCTGTTTATAAAGTTTCAAGTAATCATCCACCATTTTATCGCACGAGAATTGCGCGGTGGCCCAGCTACAGCAATCTTTACGATTGATATTTTTAATTTGACCTACCGCTTCTGCCGCTTCCTCAATCGTATTCACTAAAAAACCCGTTTCTTTATCTTTGATCAGTTCGGGCATCGATCCGCGATTAAAAGCGATAACCGGAGTGCCGCAAAGCATGGCCTCGGCAACACTAAGCCCAAAAGGTTCGTTAAAGTTTATAGGATGCAGCAGGGCTAAGGCGTCGCCCAATAAAGTATTTCTTTTTTCGGGGCCGGCACTACCTATGTATTCAATTTGATCGTTTAGCTGCGGTTCTATTTTTTCTTTAAAATAACTTTCGTCCTGCACAATCCCGGCTATCAATAATTTGCGACCACTTTTTTTGGCTATTTCAATTGATTCGGCTGTGCCCTTATCCGGGTGTATGCGCCCGAAGTATAAAAGGTACTCTCCGGGTTGCTCATTAAAATCAAAGTGATTTGTATCCAGACCATTATAAACCGTGGCTAAATAATCAAGTTCGGGGCTACGGTCCGAATTGCTGATGGACACATAATGTCCTGTGGCATTATACTTTTTATAAACCGGTATTATCTTAGGCGATGAAAACCCATGTATGGTGGTTATAATAGGTGTATTAGTTAACCCTGAATAGGTAAGCGGCAAAAAATCAAAGTTGTTATGGATCAGGTCAAAGCTGCCTGCTTTTTCCATCAGGTTGCTGATATGTAAACACTCCAGCACCTTGGCATCGTGTGTGCGGTCTTCTTCATATCCTTTTTCACAAACAAATTCCAGTTTACCAGCTGTGATCGAGTCGCCGGTTGCAAACAGGGTTACGTCAATGCCCCGCTTTATCAAACCTTCGGCAATGTTAGAGGCAACCTGCTCCCACGGCCCATAATGCCTTGGTGGTGTGCGCCAGGCTACCGGAGATAATACGGCTACTTTCATTTAGCAGTTTCCAGCCATTTATCGCCCACCTTGTTGTACTCATATTCAAGCTCAAATGCCTTTAACACCGTTAAATGTGCTATTAAATAGGCTAAGGTGCTTTCGGCGCCCTGGTTACGGTTAATACCGGTTGGCAGCAAGCCATCACAACAGCCTTTGGTTTCATGGTCGTATAAAGGTGCGCGTAAAGTATTTTCGCCTAGAAACCATCGGTAGCATAAAAACATTTTCTCAATATACTCCGGCTTGCGGAATGTTTGGTAAGCCTGAAAATGCATCAGCACCATAGCCATAGTTTCAATAGCTTGTTGGTCAAAAACAGGGAATACGCCGCCACGATAATGCCAGCCATCATTGCCTATAGGGCTTAAGTAGCCGTTACTCAAGGTTAGTTTATCTAAAAAGGCCATTGTTTTTAACGCTATCTTTTTAACCTTTTCGTCGCCGGTAATCTCGCACGAGTGTAACAACGCCAATGGCAATATGGCATTGTCATAAGTCATTTTTTCTTCAAACCAATCCCAGTCTTCGGCGTGTGTGTGTTCATAAGCATCCATTAATTGCCGGGTTAACCTGGTCATTTCATTAACCATGCCTTCGTCGGTAGCAAAAACCTTTAAGTACATACTAATTCCTATAATGGTATTAGCCATTCCGCGCAGGTGATGTAAGGTTTTAAAATGGGGGAACGACTTATGGAATATCTCGGTAGCAAATTCGCGGTACGAATTGCTGGAAGTGCAGCCAATTAAATAACCCAATGCCCAAATGGTACGCCCAAATGAATCTTCCGATCCCACTTCATCTAAATATTGCCGGTTAAAACTCAGGAAGTTGCGGAAGTTTCCATCCTCGGTTTGCATATAATGGATGTAACTTAAATATATAGGCAGCAATTCAAATGCCTCCTTACTGTTACTGCGCTCATAAGCCATTAATGCCATTATCAACGCCCTGGCATTATCATCCAAACAGTAGCCCTCCTTTAGATTGGGTATGCCATATTTGGCATGTTGAACAATGCCGGTATCATCGGTTAAGCGTAATACGTGCGTTAAACTAAATTTGGGCATTATCTCGGGGTCAACAATGCTGTTTTTTAATATCTTATCCCTAAAATCATGCTCAAAGCACGCTTCCTGCGCAATCTTAATAAATTCAGCACCTATTACCGGCCAGCGTAAATGCAGGCCATATTCGTAGGCGTTTTCTTTTAATTCGGCAAGTGCATCTTCGTTATCCAATAATTCAATAATAATATTGCCTAATTCATCCGAGTTTTTAAAATCAAACAACCTGCCGCGTTTATGCGCCAATAGTTCGGTGGCATGCCAGTAAGGGGTTGAAACTACAGCAGCCCCTGCACCCACCGCGTACGATAAAGTACCGCTGGTTATCTGCGCCTCATTTAAATAAGGCGTAACATAAATTTCGCAGGCCGTTAAATAGTGTATCAGTTCTTCCTCGGCAACAAATTTATTAACGAAACTGAGGTTTTGCGATACGCCCAACTGTGCGGCCAGCGTTTTTAAATGGTCCCTGTATTCCTCGCCCGAGCTTTTTATAACCCCCGGGTGCGTATTGCCTAATACCACGTACATCACATCAGGGTGCTTTTCCACTATCTTAGGTAAGGCCCTTACAACAGTTTCCAAACCTTTATTGCGGCTTATTAAACCAAATGTTAGCAACACCCGGCGGTTTTTAAATGGGGTTAAGCTTTTTACCGGATTAACTTCGGGTGCTTCCAGATCGGGGACGCCGTGTTCAATTATCTGTATTTTTTCAACCGG
>JABDBT010000079.1 GCA_013288465.1 Bacteroidota bacterium
GGCTGCTATCCAAAACGTCCGATATAATATAGGGCAGGTCTTCTTTGGTTACCGTTTCTTTCTTGTCGCCCAATTCAATAACACGCTGGGTAACACGCTTCAGGTCGGCATCATTTAGTTTTAAGCCCAACTCTTGCAAATTTTTTTCAATGTTTGCCTTACCCGATGTTTTCCCCAAAGCGTATTTACGCTTGCGGCCAAAACGTTCGGGTAACAAGTCGTTAAAGTACAGGTTATTTTTATTGTCACCATCAGCATGGATACCTGCGGTTTGGGTAAACACATTGTCGCCAACAACAGGTTTATTGGTTGGTATCCTTATTCCCGAAAATGCTTCAACCAGTTTGCTAACCGAGTAAATGGCTGATTCCTTTATGCGTATTTCAACCTCGGGCGTGAAATCATTAATTACGGCAACCACGCTGGCCAATGCTGCATTGCCTGCACGTTCACCCATACCGTTTACGGTTAAGTGTAAACCATTTACGCCCGCTTTTACGGCTTCTAATACGTTAGCTGTACCCAGGTCATAATCATTGTGGGCATGATAGTCAAAATGGGTTTCCGGGTATTTTAAACGGATCTTCTTCAGAAAGTCAGCTGTTTCGGCGGGGGTTAATACACCCAATGTATCGGGTAGCAGTATTCGCTTTATCGGTTGGGTAACCAGGAAGTCGAGAAATTCAAACACATACTCAGGCGAATGGCGCATACCATTGCTCCAGTCTTCCAGATAGACGTTGGTGGCAATGCCTTTGCTTTCGGCCAGGGCTATTACCTGTGCAATTTCGGTAAAATGCTGTTCAGCTGTTTTTTTAAGCTGATGAATGAGGTGGTTTAATGAGCCCTTGGTTAACAAATTTTGAACCTTTGCACCGGTTTTTAACATCCAGTCAATAGATACGCCGTTATCAACAAAAGTCAATACTTCTATTTTATCGGCATATCCGTTAGCTTCTGCCCAGGTTAAAATAGCTTCAACCGCCTTAAATTCGCCATCAGATACCCGTGCCGAAGCAATCTCAACCCTATCTACATTCAGTTCTTCGAGCAATAACTGGGTTATAGTTAACTTTTCTGAAACGGAAAAAGATACCCCCGATGTTTGTTCCCCATCGCGGAGCGTAGTGTCCATTATCTCTATTTTCCTTCGTTCCATGTGTAGGTTGATTAGGTTGATTAAGTTGATTGGGTGAGTAGCTGGTTTTAACCACTCACTTACTCACCCAATCAACCACTCACTTAAAAATTAAAGCGGTAAGTTCAATGCAAACTCCTCAATTTCGGGTTTAATGCTTTGCAGGTAATCAATATCATCAAAGCCATTCAGCATATTATCTTTTTTGTATGGGCTGATATCAAATGTTTCTTTTTGGCCTGTTGCTAACAATGTTATGGTTTGGTAGGATAAGTTTACCTCCAGTTCTGTTTCGGGATCAGCATGAATTGCAGCAAATATCTTTTCAGAAAACTCAGGACTAACCTGCACCGGCAACACGCCAATGTTTAAGCAATTGTTCCTGAAAATATCAGCAAAAAAGCTGGATACAACGCATCTGAACCCATAATCATAAACTGCCCATGCCGCATGTTCGCGCGAAGAGCCCGAGCCAAAGTTTTTACCGCCAACCAATATTTTGCCGCTGTAAATGGGGTTGTTTAATACAAAATCCTTTTTAGGCGTATTGTCCGGGTTATATCTCCAGTCGCGGAAAAGGTTATCGCCAAATCCAACGCGCTCTGTCGCTTTTAAAAAGCGGGCAGGTATCAATTGGTCGGTATCCACATTTTCTATCGGAAGCGGAACCGCGGTGCTTCTTAGTATGTTAAATTTATCGTAAGCCATGTTATTATTTTTTTGATTCCACTGATGATTTTTGATTTCACCGATGACTTTTTTTTGCCTAATCTCTAATCTCCAGCCTCTAATCTCTTCCCTAAACCAATTCTTCAATTAACGTTCTTGGGTCGGTAACTACGCCGGTTACGGCAGCAGCGGCAGCAACTAAGGGGCTGGCCAGCATGGTCCGTGAACCGGGGCCCTGTCTTCCTTCAAAGTTCCTGTTTGATGTGCTTACCGCATATTTACCGGCTGGCACCTTATCGTCATTCATTGCTAAACAAGCCGAGCAACCCGGCTGGCGTAATGAAAAACCGGCTTCGGTTAAAATATCCAGTAAACCTTCTTCTTTTATCTGCGCTTCAACAATGTGCGATCCCGGTACTAACCATGCCGTAACATTATCTGCCTTGTGCCTGCCTTTTACCAACGAGGTAAATGCCCTGAAATCTTCAATACGGCCATTGGTACAGCTGCCCACAAAAACATAATCTACCGGTTTACCAATCATCGAATCGCCCTCATGGAAACCCATATAACCTAACGATTTCTCATAAGTGGCTGCACCGCCTTCAACTTGTTCAGCGTCCGGAATTTCATGCGAAATACCCATCCCCATACCCGGGTTTGTTCCGTAGGTGATCATCGGTTCAATAGCCGAACCATCAAATGTTAATTCTTTATCAAAAACAGCACCTGCATCGGTTTTTAATGTTTTGTAATAAGCTAATGCTTTATCCCAGGCTTCGCCTTTAGGGCTAAACTCACGGCCTTTTACATAATTTATGGTAGTTTCATCGGGGGCAATCATACCACCACGTGCACCCATTTCAATACTTAGGTTACAAACCGTCATGCGGCCTTCCATGGTCATGTTTTCAAAAACATCACCGGCGTATTCAACAAAATAGCCTGTAGCACCCGACGTTGTTAATTGAGAGATGATGAACAAAGCCACATCTTTAGGTGTAACAGCCTTGCCTAATTTGCCATTGATATTAATGCGCATTTTTTTAGGTTTTGGTTGCATGATACATTGGGTAGCCAACACCATTTCAACCTCCGACGTACCGATACCAAAAGCGATAGCGCCAAATGCACCGTGCGTAGAGGTATGTGAGTCGCCGCAAACAATGGTTGCGCCGGGTTGGGTAATACCATATTCGGGCCCTACAACGTGTACGATACCATTTTTTTGATGGCCCAGCCCCCAGTGACTAATGCCGTACTCGGCTGAGTTTGATTCCAGCATTTGTAACTGGTTAGCCGAAAGTGGGTCGGCAACGGGCTTGTCCTGGTTAATAGTTGGCGTATTATGATCGGCAGTAGCAAACGTACGCTCGGGATATAAAACTTTTGTTCCCCTGCTCTTTAATCCTAAAAAGGCTACCGGGCTGGTAACTTCGTGTATAAGGTGACGGTCGATAAAAAGCACATCAGGGCCTCCTTCAATTTTACGCACTACGTGTGTATCCCACACCTTATCAAATAATGTCTTGCTCATTTTTAACTTTCTTTTTATTTATCCTTTTTGCAATGATTGGACATACACATTGTCGCCGGTCATCAGCAATAAAAGGTCATCATCAGTAATATCTAATTTGTTGTCGGCTAAGGTAAGGAAGCGGTGATAAGCATCGCCCAATTCTGTTTTACCCAAGTTATAGCCTAAACGTTCTAAATGGAATTTTAAAGCATGCCTGCCGCTGCGTGCGGTAAGCACGATACTGGCGTTTGGAAAACCAACATCCTCGGGCCTGATAATTTCATAATTTTCGCGGTTCTTCAAAAAACCATCCTGGTGGATGCCCGAGCTATGCGCGAAGGCGTTGCTGCCTACAATGGCTTTGTTTGGCTGTACGATCATACGCATTTGCGTACTTACCAGGTGGCTCAACTCATAAAAGTTTTTAGCGTTGATGTTGGTATGCAAGCCCAGGTTTTGGTGGGTTTTCAGGATCATGACGACCTCTTCGATAGAGGTATTGCCTGCACGTTCGCCTATGCCATTAATGGTGCCTTCTATCTGGCGTGCGCCATTTTGCAGCCCTGCTACTGAGTTTGCAGTAGCCAAACCCAAATCATTGTGGCAATGCACAGATATAATGGCATTGTCGATATTCTTTACATTATCTTTCAAGAATTTGATCTTGCTGCCATATTGGTCAGGCAGGCAATAACCATTGGTATCGGGTATATTAACAACTGTAGCCCCGGCTGCTATTACCGCTTCAATCATTTTTGCTAAAAACTCAACGTCGGCACGGCCGGCATCCTCAGCATAAAACTCAATATCTTCAACAGACTTCTTGGCATATTTTACCGCGCTCACGGCGCGTTCCAATATTTCTTCGCGGGTGCTGTTAAACTTATGCTTGATATGCATATCAGAAGCCCCTATACCGGTATGTATGCGCGGGTGCTTTGCATATTGCAATGATTCTACAGCTACATCAATGTCGCCTTTGTTGGCACGGGTAAGCGCGCAAACAACAGGGTTACGTACAGCTTTAGATATTTCTACAACACTTTGAAAGTCGCCCGGGCTTGATATAGGGAAACCTGCTTCAATAATGTCCACGCCCAATGACTCCAGTTCACGGGCAATCTCAATTTTTTCGGGGGTTGTTAACTGGCAGCCCGGTACCTGCTCGCCATCGCGAAGCGTGGTATCAAAAACATAAACGCGGTTGGGATCGTGTAACATAATCTTTTTAGATTTGAGATGTTAGATATGAGATTTGAGACTCTTACCTATCATCGGTTAATGCTTATTTGTATTCTCTAATTAAGAGAAATAATGATTCGAAATATAAAATCTCAAATCTCACTTCTCAAATCTCTTTTACTGCTATAAATCTTAATCTTTTATAATCAGCGTACCAATTGCCGTCTTCGTTATAATAAGGTTCAAGCAAATCGGTTATCTCTGTTAATATTTGTTGTTTTTTGGTTTCGGCAATACCCTCAAAATAGGTTGGGCCAAACATATTAAGCCATTTGGTTACGCCTGCGCGTCCATCCTGCAACAAGGTTTTGCGGTCAAAATGAACCGCGAATGTTACCCTGAAACCGGCTGCTTCCAGTTTGCCGGTATATTCGCCTAATGAAGGGAAATACCAGGGCCTTTTGGCGCCCAAATTACTGTAGCCATGCTTTTCCAATACCTGTTGGGTAGCGGCTATCATGTGCGCCATATTGCCTTTGCCACCCATTTCGGCAACAAAACGGCCGCCGGGTTTAAGGTTATTGTAAACGCATTTGATAACCTCATCTGCCTCATGTATCCAATGCAGGGCAGCGTTGGAGAATACGGCATCAAACGGTTCATCAAAATGAAAATCAGCGCCATTAGCAACCTCGAAATTAACTTCCGGGTGGGCCGATGCAGCCCGTTCAATCATTTCTGCCGAAGCATCAATTCCGGTTACATTAGCGCCAAGTTTTTGTATCTCGCTTGTTAAATGACCCGTACCGCATCCCAGGTCGAGCACACGCTCGCCCGGTTTTACTTCCAGCAAGTCAAGCACACTTTCGCCGTATTGAAATACGAAAGCGTGTTTGTCGTCATATAATTCAGCGTTCCACTTCATTTTTACTTTTGATTACACCGATGGGTTTTGATTACACCGATTTTAAGTAGCAGCGGCAGTAGCGGTAGCAGTTTTATTTTCGCTGCTACTGCTACCGCAACTGCCACTAACTTATGCTTCTACAGCCTGGTTCTCCGGCCTCAAACTGCGTACAGTTTTACCTGCGCGCCATAATTCGCTGTCGCGTAGTTCAGCTAATTCCGCATCTAATTTTTCGCGGTAATCAGGCTGGCTGTTTGAGTCGATAGAGCGTTGTGACTCTTTACCTGTAGCTACGCTATCGTATAATTCTTCAAATACAGGTTTGGTAGCATCACGGAATTTTTTCCACCAATCCAAAGCGCCGCGTTGTGCTGTGGTTGAGCAATTGGCATACATCCAATCCATACCGTTTTCGGCAACCAATGGCATTAATGATTGGGTCAACTCTTCAACAGTTTCGTTAAACGACTCAGAAGGAGAGTGGCCCTTGCTGCGTAATACATCATATTGCGCTGCAAAAATGCCCTGGATACAACCCATCAGCGTACCACGCTCGCCGGTTAAGTCACTATATACTTCTTTCTTGAAATCGGTTTCAAACAGGTAACCACTGCCTACAGCTATACCCAATGAGATAACGCGCTCAAAAGCTTTGCCTGTTGCATCCTGGAAGATTGCGTAGCTTGAATTTAAGCCACGGCCCTGTAAAAACATACGGCGTAATGATGTGCCCGATCCTTTAGGGGCAACTAAAAATACGTCAACATCCGCAGGAGGAACAATGCCTGTTTGTTCTTTAAAAGTAATGCCAAAGCCGTGAGAGAAATACAAAGCTTTGCCCGGTGTTAAATGTTTTTTAACGGTTGGCCATAAAGCAATTTGTGCCGCATCGCTCAATAAATAGCAAATTACGGTTCCTCTTTCCAATGCTTCTTCAATTTCAAAAAGCGTTTCGCCGGGTACAAAGCCATCGCTGATAGCCTTATCCCATGTTTTTGAATTTTTACGCTGGCCAACAATTACGTTGATGCCATTGTCTTTTTGATTTAGCGCCTGCCCAGGGCCCTGAACGCCATAGCCTATAACTGCTACAACTTCATTTTTTAACACGTCCTGTGCTTTTGATAAAGGGAACTCCTCGCGGGTTACTACATTTTCTTCACTGCCGCCGAAATTTAATTTTGCCATTGTTTTTTTGTTTTTCTTTTACTGTTTGTTATGTTGTACGTGATACGTTTTACGTCGTACGTTCTTTTTTTATGGTTGCACGTTTTACGTCGTACATTTTTTGTTTTCTCATTTATAATTTATACGTATAACGTACTACGTCAAACGTATAACCTTTACTACATACTAAACACTTTTTCCCCTTTGTTTAAATATTCGTTTTCTATAACATCTTCGCCCGGTTCAAGCCGTTCAAATTCTCTTAGTTTTGAGTTGAAGCCTTCGCTGTCTTTAATAATGGCTACCCTCGCGCTGCGTACAAACTCGATCAGGCCATAAGGTTGCAATATGCTGATCAGGTTGTCCGTTTCTTCCCGGTGGCCGGTTGTTTCAAACACGGTATAGTCCTTGCGGATAACAACCGCACGGGCGCCGTTCTCGCGCAATAAGCGCTCAACACTTACCTTTTCGGCAATTACATCTGTCGATACCTTGTATAAGGCCAGTTCCTGCCAAATCACATCCTCATTGGTGTGATAATATACTTTTAACACTTCTACCTGCTTTTCTATCTGGCGGCAAAGTTTACGCACCACTTCTTCCGATTCGGTGATCACAATATTAAAGCGATGGATACGCTCGATCTCGGAAGGAGAAGTATTCAGGCTGTCGATATTGATCTTCCTGCGGGTGAATATAATAGCTATCCGGTTCAACAACCCGATCTGATTTTCGGTGTAAACGGTGATGTTATATTCTTGTTTCGCCTCACCCCGGCCCTCTCCAAAGGAGAGGGAGGTTTTATCTTTTTCAACTATTTGATTTTCCATATCTAAATATTTTATTAAAGCCCTCTCCTTTGGAGAGGGTTGGGTGAGGCTTTTATTTAAGCCTGATCTCACTGACACTGCATCCCTGCGGTACCATCGGGAATACGTTGTTTTCCCTGGTTACCATTATTTCTAACAGGTATGATCCTTTGTTATCCAGCATTGCCTTTAATGCACCCGGCAATTCGGCACGCTCGTTTACTACCTGGCCGGGGATACGGTACGATGCTGCCAATGCCACAAAATCAGGGCTTTGAATGTCAACAAATGAATACCTGCGCTCGTTAAAAAGCTCCTGCCATTGCCTAACCATACCCAGGAAACGGTTGTTTAAAATGATGATCTTCACGTCAACGCCCGATTGCATGATGGTACCCAGTTCCTGGCAGGTCATCTGGAAGCCGCCATCGCCTATGATAGCAACTACTGTGCGCTCTTGCGCGCCATATTTAGCGCCTATGGCAGCCGGTAGGGCAAAACCCATAGTACCGAGACCTCCGCTGGTAACGTTGCTGCGGGTATTGTTAAACTGCGCATAACGGCAGGCTACCATTTGGTGCTGGCCTACATCAGTAACAATTACAGCCTCGCCGTGGGTAAGGTCGTTTAGTTGTTTGATCACTTCGCCCATGGTCATTTCGCCCGATATTGGGTTTAGCTCATCATGTATTACCGCGTCAATTTCCTTTTGGGTGTATTCATTAAATTTTTTAACCCAGTCGGTATGTTTTTTTTCTTCAACCAGCGCGGTTAATAATGGAAGCGTTTCTTTACAATCGCCCCAAACAGGTACGGTTGATTTTACGTTTTTGTCAATCTCGGCAGGGTCAATATCCAAATGGATGACCTTAGCCTGTTTGGCATATTTATCTAACCTGCCGGTTACACGGTCGTCAAAACGCATCCCGATGGCGATCAATACATCGCAATCATTGGTCAAAACATTTGGTCCGTAATTGCCATGCATACCCAACATGCCCACGTTTAACGGGTGATCTGTTGGTATAGCGCCTGCACCTAAAATGGTCCATGCAGCAGGTATGCCGCTTTTTTCGATAAATGTTTTAAACTCCTGCTCGGCGCTGCCTAATATTACGCCCTGGCCCCAAATAACAAAGGGCTTTTTGGCGCTATTGATGAGTTGGGCTGCCTGCTCCACATATTGCGGCCTAACAACAGGTTTTGGCCTGTAGCTGCGGATATGATTGCAGGGCGTATAACCCTCGTAAGCGAATTTTTGTATTTGCGCGTTTTTGGTGATATCAATTAATACCGGGCCCGGCCTCCCGCTTTTGGCAATATAAAATGCTTTAGCAATAGCTTCCGGAATTTCGGTAGCATCCGTTACCTGGTAGTTCCATTTGGTAACCGGGGTAGTAATGTTGATCACATCCGTTTCCTGGAAAGCGTCCGTCCCCAATAAATGAGCGAATACCTGCCCGGTGATGCATACTAAAGGTGTGCTGTCTATCTGCGCATCGGCTAAACCGGTAACTAAATTGGTAGCACCTGGCCCGCTGGTGGCAAACACCACACCTACTTTGCCCGATGTACGCGCATAACCCTGCCCGGCATGTATGCCGCCCTGCTCATGGCGCACTAAAATATGGTCGAGATTATCTTTATAATCATACAAAGCATCATAAATAGGCATAATAGCGCCACCCGGATAACCGAAAATGACGTCAACACCTTCGGCTATCAGGGCATCCAGTAATGCTACCGAGCCACTGACTTCAACAGTTTGTGATTTCACCGTTTCCTCTTTGATCTCACTGATTGCCTGTATTTCCTGTGTTGCTTCCATACTTATTATGTTTTACGTGGTACGTTTTACGTAGTACGTTTTTGTTTTCCTGCTTAATTATTACGTATAACGTACAACGTCATACGTATAACCTTAATCTAATTCGTCCGTCACACAACCTTCAGCAGCTGAGCTAACAGTTTTGGCGTATTTATATAATAAACCCTTGGTAACTTTTAATTTTGGTTGCTGCCATGCTGCTTTGCGGGCAGCCATTTCTTCGTCTGTTAAAATTACATTGATCTGGTTGGTGGTAGCGTCAATAATGATCTTGTCATCATCCTTAATTAAGGCAATCGCTCCGCCATCAAAGGCTTCGGGAGTGATATGGCCTACCACAAACCCATGTGTACCACCGCTAAAACGGCCGTCGGTAATTAATGCTACCGAGCTACCCAAACCCACGCCAAATATAGCCGACGTTGGTTTCAGCATTTCGGGCATACCCGGCGCGCCTTTAGGCCCCACGTTGCGGATAACCACCACATCACCTGCTTTTACCCGGCCGCTCTGTATGCCATGTATCAGCTCAAACTCGCCATCAAATACACGGGCAGGGCCTTCAAAATGAGTTCCTTCTTTGCCGCTTATTTTGGCAACACTGCCACCTGTGGCGATATTGCCATACAATATTTGCAGGTGGCCGGTAGCTTTAACAGGTGCTTCAACAGGCCATATAATTTTTTGTGTATCAAATTCCAGCTCAGGTATTTCGGCCAGGTTCTCGGCAACGGTTTTGCCGGTAACGGTAATACAATCGCCGTGTAGCCAGCCTTGTTTTAAGAGGTATTTCATTACCGCAGGTACACCGCCAATATTATGCAGGTCTTCCATCATGTATTTACCGCTTGGCTTCATATCGGCCAGTACGGGGATGCGGTTGCTTATTAGCTGGAAATCGTCCTGCGTTAATTTTACGTCAACACTTTTTGCCATGGCTATCATGTGCAATACCGCGTTTGTGCTTCCGCCCAATACCATAATTACCACCATTGCATTTTCAAATGCTTCGCGGGTCATGATATCGCTTGGCTTAATGTCTTTTTCTAATAATAGCTTAATGGCTTTACCGGCGGCCAGGCACTCGGCTTTCTTTTCATCGCTTAACGCGGGATTGGATGACGAATAAGGCAAGCTCATGCCCATAGCTTCAATAGCCGCGGCCATGGTGTTGGCTGTATAAATACCACCACAGGCACCGGCGCTTGGGCAGGCATTTTTTACTACGCCCATAAAATCTTCGGGTGTAATGGTGCCGGCAATCTTTTTGCCCAACGCCTCAAATGCCGATACAATGTTCAGGTCTTCACCTTTCCAATGGCCGGGTTTAATAGTGCCGCCATATACCATTATTGATGGGCGGTTTAACCTGCCCATAGCCATAATAGAGCCGGGCATATTTTTATCGCATCCCGGCAGGGTAATTAACCCGTCGTAATATTGTGCGCCGGTAACAGCCTCAATCGAGTCGGCTATGACATCGCGGCTCACCAGCGAGTAGCGCATACCTTCGGTACCATTGCTCATGCCATCGCTAACACCAATGGTGTGGAATATCAGCCCAACCAAATCCTCTGCCCAAATACCTTGCTTAACTATTTTGGCTAAATCGTTAAGGTGCATGTTACAGGTGTTGCCATCATAACCCATACTTGCCACGCCCACCTGCGCTTTTTTCAAATCATCATCGGTAAGGCCAATACCGTATAACATAGCCTGCGCGGCAGGTTGGGTGGGGTCCTGCGTTAAGGTTTTACTGTACTTGTTTAATTCAGTTGTTTCGGTAGTAGTTGCGTGGCTCATTTTATGCTGATAAACGCTTGCGGCGTTAAAAATTTAATTTATGTTTATACATTCCCTGTTGCCAGGAATCGGTATTTGTAAGGTAGGTATAGGCTTAAAAACTGACAATAGTAAATTCAAATATTTTGAATAAGTATTTTAGTTTGATAAATTATGATTAAACGGAATTATATTCTAATATAATTGTAAATATAAGAATTATATTTTTAACACTTTATACCAAAGTTCAAAACGGTATTCGGTATGTATTTTATGCATGCATAGTAAATTGCCGTTTTTCTTCCTGAAATGGG
>JABDBT010000080.1 GCA_013288465.1 Bacteroidota bacterium
ATATTAACGATCACGATAACATAAGCGATATCCAAATGGTAAAGCTCATGTATCATTAATGATATGCCGGTAACGCCCCCGTCAAAAAAGTCATTTGGCACCAGGAAACCTTTAAGCGCGAACCCGGAAAACAAAATGCCCACTACGACATATATAGTATCAGTTAACCAATGCGGAAGGTGTAATGCTTTCATGCAGTAAATTTATAACTTCAGTTTCATTTTTATTGCTGCTAAATGTTGCTCTTTTTTAGCCTGCCGCAAGTTTAGCGCTGTTTTGGTAAAATAGTGGTGATTTTCTAAAAAACGCACCTGCAACCGGTTCCACTCTTCTTCGGTATTTACTACCCCTGATACCAAAAACTCTTTATATAATTTATCGCCAATTTCAAAAAAATCATCCCGGCCCAGGTAGTCAAGGTCAGCATCGGCAATTATTTCTTCCAGGTGATTTTTTGGCAATTGTGGTAAGCGGGTTGCCATTATCATACCGCTTATCTTTTCAATATCACCAGGCGTATATCCATAACCGGGTAAAGTATTTGCAGCTATCCGGCATGATTCTTCTTCATGATTTTTAGCCCCTTTTAAAAAACCCGCGTCATGATACAAGGCTGCAGTTAGCAGCAATTTCATATCATGCGCGCCAAGGCCTTCCTGTTTGCCAATTTGCGCGGCAGCGTTATAAACATCCTGCACATGGCCTGCACAATGGTAGGTGAGGTGTTTGGGTAACTCTTTTTCCAGTTTAGCCGAAATATATTTGCCTGCTTTTTTAAACTGCATAGTGGGCTTACATTAAAACCCTAAGGTATTGAAATGTTTTATTTTAACAGTGTGGTTGAGGCGCTAATTTGGTAAACCCGTCAATTACACCGGTTTATTGTAAAATGTTTGTCGCTTTACCCACATAAATAGGATATAGTTTATTTAAAAAAGTATTTTAGTGTTTCTTTAAACCAAATTATTGATTGTAACCCTTGCCCTAACTAACTTATTATGAAATATTTCAAATTTATTCTACCGCTTATTTTCTTAAGCTTCGGCGCCGCCGCGCAAACTACCATTAAGCAGGACGCGGCTATTAAAGCAATGGTTGATGAGGTATCATCAAAAAACATTGAGGCCAACATACGCAAATTGGTAAGCTTTAAAAGCCGCCATACTTTGGGCGATACCACCAGCAAAACCGAAGGCAGCGGGGCGGCCCGCAACTGGATAAAAGCCGAATATGAAAAATATGCGCGTGAGTCGGGCGGCAGGATGACTGTACAGTTTGATACATTTACCCAACCCAAGGGTAACCGCATTGATAACCCGGTACACCTTAAAAATGTGCTGGCTACTTTAAAAGGCACCGATCCAACTGATACCCGCGTGTATATTGTATCGGGCCATTTTGATTCGAGAGTAACCGATGTAATGAACGCAAATGCTGTTGAGCCGGGCGCTAATGATGATGCTTCGGGCACGGCGGTTTCTATGGAGGTGGCCCGTGTAATGGCAAAAAGATCATTCCCGGCAACTATAATTTTCATGTCGGTGGTAGGCGAGGAACAGGGCTTATATGGATCGACCAATGTAGCTAAACGTGCAAAAGCCGAGAAGTGGAATGTTGATGCCATGCTGAATAATGATATTGTGGGCAATACCCACGGTATGGACAATGACCTGAAAGACAATATGCACGTTAGGGTGTTTAGCGAAGGCGTACCCTCAATTGCTGCCGGTAACGACAGGATGATAAACGGTTTAATAAGTAACGGCGGCGAAGATGATAGCCCGTCGAGGGAACTGGCGCGATACATTAAGGAAACTGCCGAACGTTATGTTGACCAATTGGATGTTAAACTGATCTATCGTCGCGACCGCTATTTGCGGGGTGGTGATCACACTTCATTTTTAAAGGAGGGCTTTACTGCGGTAAGGCTAACCGAAATGAATGAGGATTTTACCCGGCAGCACCAGGATATACGCACCGAAAAAGGCATTGACTATGGCGACCTGCCCGATTTTGTTGATTTTAACTACGTGCAGAAAGTAGCCCGGATGAATCTTTCTGTTTTGGCTAATCTTGCAACCGCCCCTGCCGCACCGCAAAATGTTGTGGTATTAACCAGCGGCCTAACCAACAATACCGACTTAAAATGGGACAACCCCAAAGAAGGTAAAAAACCGGCAGGCTATTACATCCTGATGCGCGAAACAACCAGCCCGTTTTGGGAAAAGAAATTTTTTGTAACAGGTAACGCCGCTAAGCTTGATTATTCAAAAGATAATTACTTTTTCGCCGTACAGTCGGTAGATGCCGATGGCCATGAAAGTTTGCCTATTTATCCGAGGGCGGGGAGATAGGGGGAGAGATTGGAGATTAGTTAATTAGTGATTAGTTAATTGGTGATTAAAGATGAGGACTTTGCAAGTGGTAAATGTTTTTTTGACAACGCACATTTGTTTGTTTTAAATGGTCCTAATCTCTAATTAACTAATCTCCAATCTCTAATACCTACTTCACACTCTTCTTCAGCACAATAAAGTAGCCGATTATAAAAACAACCACAGCTACGCCCAGGCTTACAAATATTTCGTGGGTAAAAAAGTCAACCGTAATTTGCGTTACCGGTGCCGAACCGGTGCGGCCGCGTGGCAGCGTTTGTAATACCAGCATGGGGTGCGAGTAGGGAAACAGGTAGGCATATTGCCAGCCTGCCGTGGCTAAAATAACACCTGCTATAGTGCCAACAAAACCAATGCCCATCGGCTTTAAAAAATCGCGGAACAAAAGGCTCAATAAAAACTGTATGGATAGGATTCCTAATGATGACAGGAACAGCTTAAAATAGATCTGCACCAGGGTGCTTTCCATGTGGTACTCACTAAACCGTAGCTCGGGCTTTAATACGCCCAGCAAATTACCAAAGCTTATGGTAAATATTACAAACAACGCCAGGCATAAGAAAACCAGGAATAGAGCGTAGAAATACTTTGCTGCATAAACAGATAGCTTCGATAATGGCAGGCTGAAGATGGTTTTCCAGGTATCGGCCTTGTGTTCAATGCTGTTTACCGAGTATGCAATAAAAACAATAAGCATGGGCAGCAACAATGACCCCATCACACCTAAAATAGCGCCCGAAAACCTTACCCAAAGCAACATGCCCGGCAATGGGGCCAGTTGCGCGCTTTTATTAAAGAACCCAATAAACAACAGTATGCAAAGTAATAAGGGCAATATAACCGAGCTCCAAAAACCCATGGTTTTGCGGGTTTTATAAAACTCAGACCGGAACGATAATATAAATCCTTTCATGCTCAGGCTTGTTGGGTTATGTCTAAAAATAATTTCTCCAGGTCTTTTTGCTGTTTGGCAATGCTGTATATGATATATCCGTTTTTATTCAACAAAGTATTTATCTCGCCCATTTGTTGTTTGCAGGTATAGGGCACGTATATATAATGGTCGTTAATATCGCTGACAGCAAATTTATTGGCGGTTAAAAAATTGGCGGTATCAACTGTATTGGCAGCTTCAATTTGCACTAAAGGCTGGCTTAAAGCGGCCAGGTCGTTAATACTCCCCTGGAACAGTAGCTCGCCCTGGTTAATAATACCAACATGCGTTGCCATACGCTCAATTTCGGCTAATAAGTGGCTTGATATAAAAACGGTTTTGTTATGTTCTTTAACCAGCCTCATCAATAACTCACGTATCTCAATAATGCCGTTGGGGTCGAGGCCGTTAGTGGGTTCGTCAAGAATAAGCAGCTTAGGGTCTGACAATAACGCTAATGCAATCCCCAGGCGCTGTTTCATTCCTAATGAGTATTGCCCGGCTTTTTTATGCGCAGCATCGGTTAAATGCACCAGCGCCAGCATTTCATCAACCCGTTTTGCAGGTATTTGTAATAATAAGGCCCGGTTAAGCAGGTTTTCTTTCCCGCTAAGATGAAGATATATGGCAGGCTGCTCAATCAATGAGCCAATTTGCGACAGAATAGCTACACGGTTGCTTTGCAGCTCTTTTTCAAAAATATGAATATTGCCCTGCTGCGTGGTCAGCAAATTTAGCAGCAGTTTTATAGTAGTGGTTTTCCCGGCTCCGTTGGGGCCTAAAAAACCATATATGCTCCCTTCAGGAACTTGCAGCGACAGTGATTTAACAACCGTTTGGTTGCCAAAATTAAAGGTTAACCCTTCGGTACTAATTACCACACTTTCTCCTTACTGATAGAGCATACAGCTTTAACAAGGGTAATACCTTTAACAAACAAAGAGGTAGCCTGTACAGTACATGTTCCTTCGGTAAATTCCTTCTTTTGTTCAAATTGATAACAAACGCCCATAATTATAGCAAATGCTAATGGGGCAAGTAACAGGATGAATGGATTTGAGTTTGTAAACAGCTTTTTCATTGTGGGTGATTTTGATGATACAAAGAAATACTTAATTATTTGACCGCTAAAAAGAATTATACCAATAACCATTATTTATAGATGAACAGTCTATATACGGTATTGGGGCAGTTTGTCGGGTTTAATAACCCGTTCATCGGTAAAATTTAGAGTTACATCTAAAGTATAGCCATAAACAACGCCTAAATATTATATTTGATATATATGAAATTAGGCTGGCGTATATTTTGGCATATCGTTTTTTGGATATGCGGCATATCATTCTTCATGTTTATTGGCCATAACAATAATAGCAAATATGGTATAAGGCATGAGCTTATTGTTTGGGTGCTTTATGGTTTTATTAATATCAGCCTGTTCTATCTTAACTTTTTATTGCTTATACCCCAGTTTTTAAGTAAAAAACGTTATGGCTTATATACCCTCATCGTAATTATTACCATTGCTGTTTACGGCGTGGGTAAATATGGTATAGGCCTGCTATTTGAAAAAGATGTATTGATGCATATGGGAGGGCCTCAAAAAGGCGCCATAATTGAATTTATCCCCTATTTTATAGATACTGTATTTACAAGCCTGGTGTTTGTGTTTTTGAGTGTTGTACTTAAACTGGGGGTAGATTGGGTTTTAAATGAACGCATACAGCGCGACCTTGAAAACCAGCGCCTTAGCGCCGAACTGGCTTTTTTAAAATCACAGATAAACCCGCACTTTTTATTTAACTCGTTAAACAGTATCTATTCATTAGCTTATCAAAAATCTGAAACTACGCCCGAAGCTATCCTGAAACTATCAGAAATAATGCGTTACATGCTGTATGAATGTAATGATAATAAAGTTGACCTGTCGCGCGAGTTACAATACCTGCAAAACTTTATCGACCTGCAAAAAATACGGTTCGGGAATAAAGCCTACATTGATTTTAAGATAGAGGGTAAAGTACGCAATCAAAAAATAGTGCCTTTGTTGCTGATAGCCTTTATTGAAAATGCATTTAAGCACGGTATAGCTAATGATACCCTATCGCCAATCAGGCTGTTAATTACGTTGGATGATGAGCACTTGCATTTCTACATTCAAAATAAAAAACACACTAATAACCGCGATTCATCAGGCGGCATTGGCCTAAACAATGTAAAACGCAGGCTTGACCTGCTGTATCCCGGAAAATATAATTTAGATATTAGTGATCAAATTGATACCTATACTTGCGAATTATCATTAATTTTATAGTGGTATTATTTCATCATTAAACTTTATTTGATATGAAAAGCGTAAAACTATATCAGGGCCTGTGCATAATAGCCATTTGTTTTTTTTCATTGTTTTTAAAAGCCCAAACTGTTCCTCAAAATGCACAGCCCAATATTATGTTTACGGCAACAGACTACATATCGGGTGGCGAGATAAAACTGGCATCAAACGGAGCCCGATATGGAGAAATGGACGGCAGCCCTTACTTATATAACAATTGGTTGCCGGGTGAAGTGGTTTTAAATGACCATAAAGTTTATAATAAAATTTTATTAAAATATGACCAAATACAAGACATGGTTATATTTAAATATGGCGAACAGGATAGTGCTTTAATGTTTGCTTTACAACCCATTGCGTTTAAATTAATTTATGGTGGGCGAAACGAACGTTACCTTAATGGTTTTGCGGCCGTTGATGGGGCTGGTGTAAACTCTTTTTACCAGGTGCTTAATGATGATAGCGGGGTTAAACTCTTAAAAAGGGTTGTAAAAAAAATTAATAAAACCACAGCATATAATTCAGTTGTGGCAACACTTACAGTTATATCAAACACCACTTATTATTTAGCACGTAGTAACAAACCTGAAAAAATAAGCGCTAATAATAAAGCTGTTATTTCAGCTTTAAAAGACAAATCAGATGCCATAAGCAAATATATTGCTGATAATAAGCTTAACGTAAAAAATGATGACGACTTTGCCAGGGTAATTGACTACTATAATTCCAGATAAGCAAAACACGTTAAACTAAAATAAACAGATATTAATGATCAGATGCCTTGTAGTTGATGATGAGCCTTTAGCGCTGCATATATTGGAAGATTATATATCCAAAATACCTTTTTTAGAATTAGTTAAAGCTACAACCAATCCTATCGAGGCATTGACCCTGGTGCAGGAAGGAAATATAGATCTTGTTTTTTTAGACGTACAGATGCCCGAGCTTACCGGTATCCAATTTTTGAAAATAGCCAACGGCAAAACAAAGGTGATATTAACAACGGCCTACTCCCAATACGCGTTAGAGGGGTATGAGCTGGATGTGGTTGATTACCTCCTTAAACCTATCGCCTTTGACCGCTTTTTTAAATCGGCGCAAAAAGCGCAGGGCATTATTCAGCCAAGCGTTAAACAACCTGTGGTTGAGCCAATACAACAAATACAGCAGCAACAACAGGATTTTTTGAGCGATTTTATATTTGTAAAAAGCGAATACAAAATACAAAAAGTGTATTTGCACCAAATTTTATTTATTGAAGGGTTAAAGGACTACATCTCCATATTTACGCCAACCGAGCGTATAATTACGCTCCAAAACATGAAGAAAATGGAAGACACGCTGCCCGAAAAGCATTTCATCCGCGTACATAAATCATACATTGTAGCGCTTAATAAAATTGACAGCATTGAGCGTAGCCGTATTTTTATAGGCGATAAAGTTATCCCGGTTGGCGATACTTACCGCGATCTTTTCTTTAAGATCATTGAAGGGAAGAATATTTGATTTGAGATTTCGGATTTCGAATGTTCAATTTCGAATTTAGGAATTAAGAATATAGCAATAAAAATAAATCCGAAATCGAAAATCCGAAATTCGATATAACCTTACTGTCCTAAAGCTTTCTTTATCCGATTTTCCACTTCCAATACTAACTCTTCAATTGGCTTTGAGCCGGGTTCAATTGGTTCAAGCACTTCCCAGGTCATGCGGGTAAAGGTATTTAACGGGTAAAGGCCGTAGCGTATCATCTTCCACGAATTATTAATAGCTATTGGCACCAATAACGCGTCGGGACATTTTTTTAAAATAGTAGCAATACCGCCAACATGAAAAGGTTTTAATTTACCGTCAGTTGAGCGCGTGCCTTCCGGAAAAATAACCGCCGACCAGTTATGCTCTTTCATACGTGTGCCCAGCTTAGCTACTTCGGTTATAGATTGTTTACGGTCTTTACGGTCGATATTGGCGCCGCCGCCATATTTCAAATTAAAGGATATAGAAGGGATGCCTTTGGTCAACTCAATTTTTGAGATAAACTTAGCATGGTATTTCCGCAGAAACCAAATTAGCGGCGGTATATCCAGCATACTTTGATGGTTAGCTAAAAATATAATTGACCGACCAATAGGCAGGTGCTGTTTATTAGTAAACGTTACTGTATTCCCTAAAATATAAACAGTGCTGGTGAGGAATAAATTTAAAAGGTCAACAGATCTTTTATGTGCCGAATAACCAAAAAGCCTGTAACAAATCCATTGTATAGGCTGAAATATTAACAGCACTAAAAAAAAAGCCACAATGGCAACAGGTGATAAAAAATAGCCTAAAAACTTTTTCATGAGCAATTACAGCTAAAGTAAAAATAATTTGATAAATGTTTTATGGTAACCGGTTTTCTAACAGCAATAATTTCACCCTCAAAACCGCCGCAACTGTAATAGCATCAGTAATTTCATTACGGCAAACCATTTGATAAACTTCTTCAAACGGTAGTTTATGAATTTGCAGTTGCTCGGTATCTTCCGGTTCGGGCTGGTACTGCTCTAATCCGCGGGCAAGATAAATAATGCTAAGCTCATCACTTACCGAGTTGCTCAGGTGCATTCGTTGTATTTCTGTCCAGCGTTGTGCTTTTAACCCTGTTTCTTCCACTAACTCGCGCTTAGCCGATTCCAGCGGATCGGCTCCTAACGGACTGCCGCCTTCGGGTATCTCCCAACTGTACTGGTTTAAAACAAAACGGTATTGTCCAACCAAATAAGTGTTCAGGTCGTCATCTAAAGGCACAATACCCATAGCGTAATTTTTAAAATGAACTTTCCCGTAAATACCAGGATTGCCTGATGGGTTTATCACCTGGTATTCGGTCAAATTTACCCACGGGTTATCATAAGCATTGCGCTCGGCGGTAATTTGCCAGGGGTTTTCTTCGGGATGTTGCATTTTGCAAAGGTAAATTAATGTTGAAATTATGGGTTACCCTTAGTTAAGGTATTTTATTAAGTTTGTAACATAATGGATTTAAAAACAACCCATAAAATTATTAATGGCGATAGCCGAAATATGACAGAATTAGCAAATAATTCTGTTAACCTCATTGTAACATCACCACCCTATTGGCAACTTAAGGATTACGGAACGACTTCGCAAATAGGATATCATGATACTTATGAAAATTATATTAATAATTTAAATTTGGTTTGGAAGGAATGTTACCGTGTGCTTCATAATGGCTGTAGGCTATGTATAAACATAGGTGATCAGTTTGCAAGAGCAGTTTATTATGGCCGGTACAAAGTTATCCCAATACGAGAGGAGATTATAAAATTCTGCGAAATTATCGGCTTCGATTACATGGGTGCTGTTATATGGCAAAAAGTTACTACCACAAATACTTCTGGCGGAGGGGTACAAATGGGTTCGTACCCATATCCCCGCAACGGTGTATTGAAAATTGATTATGAGTTTATTTTGATTTTCAAGAAGCTCGGAGATGCCCCTAAGCATACAAAAGAGCAAAAAGAGCTTTCTAAAATGACCGCAGAAGAATGGAATACTTATTTCGCAGGTCATTGGAATTTTGCAGGCGCAAAGCAAGATAAACATATTGCCATGTTTCCGGAAGAATTACCAAAGCGTTTAATAAAAATGTTTTCCTTCGTAGGCGAAACTGTTCTTGATCCCTTTGCCGGTAGTGGTACAACATCTTTAGCAGCAAGAAATTTAAACCGAAATTCGGTAGCCTATGAAGTTAACCCTGAATTTATTCCAATTATACAAAGCAAATTAGAAAGTTACCAAGTTGATATAAATAGTACAACCTATTCATTTGTCATACAAGGTGATACAGCTATTGATTTTGTAGAAGCAATAACCCAGTTGCCCTATAAATTTACAGATCCACATACACTGGACAAGAAAATAGATATTAAGAAACTGCAATTTGGGTCAAAACTGGATAAGGATGGGCACACAAAAAAAGACGAACTGTTTACTGTTAAAGAAGTAATCAGCCCCGAAAAGATAAGATTAAGTAATAATTTAGTGGTTCGCCTAATCGGGATAAAAGAAGATACGGTTATTAATGGTAAAGCAACTACGTTTTTAATTGAAAAGACTAAAGGTAAACGTGTTTTTATGAAGTATGATAATGACAAGTATGATGATGAAAATAACTTGCTATGCTATTTATACCTTGAAAATAAAACATTTGTAAATGCTCATTTAATAAAAAGCGGATTAGCTAATGTTGACAACGAGTTGAATTTTAAACATAAGAAAAAATTCAACTCTATTTACAATTCCAACAATGAAATAACTGATTAACTTTTATGGGTTTACCTGATACAACAATATAAACATAGAATGGAAAAAGAATGGATTACAGGTATTGAAGGAGTTAATTTAAAATTCAAGCGTGAAACGTTACTGAATTATGCGATGAACAGATGGGGATTGAACAAAGCTCATAGTGTTGGTTCAACATCAGAATTAATAAGAACTTGCGCACCTTCAAAATATGAAGAATGGATAGCCTTTTATTTTAATAAAGCTAAGCAAAAAAAGAAAAACGGAATAAGCCTTACAAAAGAATATATTACTATGTTAGGGCAAACGCTATATATTAAACTATCTGAGGTAGTTCAAAAAGAGTTAATTTCAATTAATGAAGAGGAGTGTATTGATTATGCATATAACCTTGTATTAAATCGAACTTACGAAGGCTATATTACAGAAATAGAAACTATATATGGTCAACTTGAATCAGCAATTGATGCTAAAATAGAACCCGCAGAAGACAGCTGGGACAGAACATACAGTGTTGACTTTTTTGTTAAGGTTTTCGATAAATTTATTGGCATACAAATAAAGCCAATAGCATCTGGACAGGCTTTAAATCAATATCAATGGATTGAAATGCACAAGATTAATCATCGACGATTTGAAGATAGATTCGGTGGCAAAGTGTTTTTTGTTTATTCAACTAAAAGTTCAGCAGGAAAAAAGAAAATATATAACATAGAAGTAATTGAACAAATAATATCTGAGATAAAAAGACTTTCAGAATAACTATAGCTTTTTGTAACATACGGATTCCGCAACACTCTAAATAAAGCTATGCGTTACTTCCTTTGTATAATTTTTCCTCCGGCTGCGGTTTTAACCACTGGGCGTATTGGTGCGTTAATATTAAATATCATATTAACCATCTTTTTTTGGATACCGGGCGTAATACATGCCATATTGGTTACCCAGGATTTTTATGATGCTAAAAGGCACCGCCAATTAGTGCGGGTTATGAAAAGAAACCGGTATTAATAAGAGCCAAGATATTAGAGTTAAGAACCAAGATAAAAAAGCAATAACGAATTTGTTATTACTCTAATTCAGATGTAACCTGACTAATTTTTTCTTTTGTGGATTTTCTCTCTATATTATTATTTTCTTGGCTCTCCTACTCCTACCTCACCGCAGGCTTTAATTCCTCTTTAACCATGCCGCAGTCTGCCATGCCGCCTGTGCCGAAATATGGGTTTTTTATAGCAGCGGTTTCACTTATCCAATAAACCTTTTTCATAGGGCAGTATTGTTTATATAATGTAGCTGTATTTAGTTGAAA
>JABDBT010000081.1:0-7997 GCA_013288465.1 Bacteroidota bacterium
GCCAAGCAGATCAGTATCGGGAAGATACGTAAAGAAGAGCCTGGCCAATTCGCTGAAAAACCGGTTGAAAACCGTCGTTCGAGAGATTTTGAGAACGAGGAAATATTGATCAAGAATGTTAATCAATACAACACACCGCCGGTTGAAAAACCAAAACCCGCGCCTGCGCCAATACCTGTTGCCGCTCCCGAGCCCGAAAAGCACGATGAGCGTACCGAGGTATTACCGGGCGTTAAGGTAGTAGGCAAAATTAACCTTGATGACAGGAACGCGGTAATACCCCCACCTGTTGAAAAGAAGGAAGAACCTACCCCTGTAAAACAGGAAGCAGTAGTTGTACCCGAGCCGGTAGCGGAAGTTAAAACTCCTGAACCAGTTAAAACGGTTGTTGAAGAAGTTAAAAAAGAAATTATACCAGAAGCTGAAGCTCCAAAACCTGAACCGGTAAAGGCGCCTGAACCGGTTAAACCGGTTGCAGAGCAACCTGCTGCACCTACTGCACCTGCTGCTGATGAAGAGCAACCGGAAGAAGTGATAAGGGCAAGGGCCGAGCGTTTAACAGGGCCAAATGTAATAGGTAAAATACAGTTACCTGTTACGCCAAAACGTAACCCAATAGCTTCATCATCCAATACCAACTCGGCCGATCATAAACGCAAAAGAAAGCGTAAAGATAGCCAGGGCGGGCATCCCGGCGGCGGCGGACAAAATCCTAACCAGCCACAAGGCAACGCACCGGGGCAACAACAAGGCAATCATCCCCCGCAGGGCAATATTAATCCTAACCGTCCTGATTTCAGGAACAGGGCAAATAACCCGGGTGGCGCTGCTGGTGGTGGCAATAATAATCGCCCCGATTTTAGGAACAGCCGGCATACACCTGCAAACACAGGCCCTAAGGAAGAACCTTCAGAAAAAGATATACAAGACCAAATTAAGGCAACTTTAGCCAGGTTGAGCGGCGCCGGTAAATCGGGCAAGTTTGCGCAACGTGCTAAGTTCCGCCGTCAAAAACGTGATGATGTAGCTGCAACCGCCGAAGAACTGGCAATGGAGCAGGAACTGCAATCAAAAGTTATAAAGGTTACCGAGTTTGTTACTGCCAATGAGCTGGCCAGCATGATGGATGTATCTGTAACACAGATCATATCTACCTGTATGAGCCTTGGCCTGTTTGTGTCTATAAATCAACGTTTGGATGCCGAAACTTTAAGCATTGTTGCCGAAGAATTTGGCTACCAGGTTGAGTTTGTAAAACCACAGGACGAAGAAGGTAACCTTGATCAGCCTGATGAACCGGAAGATCTTATTCCGCGTGCGCCAATTGTTACCATAATGGGCCACGTTGACCACGGTAAAACATCACTACTTGATTTTATACGTAAAACCAACGTTATAGGCGGCGAAGCCGGGGGTATAACCCAGCACATTGGCGCTTATGAAGTAGCTTTAGCTGATAACAAAGGTAAAATAACATTTTTGGATACACCGGGCCACGAGGCGTTTACAGCCATGCGTGCAAGGGGTGCCCAGGTTACCGATATTGTAATTATTGTAATTGCCGCTGATGATAGCGTGATGCCGCAAACCCGCGAGGCCATAAACCACGCGCAAGCTGCAGGTGCACCTATTATTTTTGCCTTCAACAAAATTGACAGGCCGGGCGCTAATGCCGATAAGGTGCGTGAGCAACTGTCTGCCATGAATATTTTGGTTGAAGAATGGGGTGGTAAGTTCCAAAGCCAGGAAATATCTGCTAAAACAGGCCAGGGTGTCGAATTATTATTAGAAAAAGTATTGCTTGAAGCTGAATTATTAGAGCTGAAAGCTAACCCTAATAAACGTGCCGTTGGTACTGTTATTGAAGCAGCGTTAGATAAAGGCCGTGGTATTGTTACTACTATACTGGTACAAGCCGGTACATTAAAAGTGGGCGACCCAATATTAGCAGGTTGCTATAGCGGGCGTGTAAAGGCGTTAACAAATGAGCGCGGTCAACGTGTGGATAGTGCCGGGCCATCAACACCTGTACAGGTTTTGGGTATGCAAGGCGCGCCAACAGCCGGTGATAAGTTTAACGTACTGGAAACTGAAGTTGAGGCACGCGAAATTGCCAACAAACGTTTACAATTACAACGCGAACAAGGCCTACGTACACAAAAACATATTACGCTTGATGAAATTGGCCGTCGTTTAGCGGTAGGTAACTTTAAAGAACTGAACATTATTGTTAAAGGTGATGTGGATGGTTCTATCGAGGCCCTGTCCGATTCGTTATTGAAACTATCAACCGAGCAGATACAGGTAAATATTATATCGAAAGCTGTTGGGCAGATATCAGAATCTGATGTATTGCTGGCTTCGGCATCTGATGCCATCATTATTGGCTTCCAGGTACGTCCTTCGGGCGGCGCGCGTAAACTGGCCGAGCAGGAACAAATTGATATCCGTTTATACTCCATCATCTATGATGCTATTAACGAGATAAAAGCGGCCATGGAAGGTATGCTTGCACCAACATTTGAAGAGAAGATAGTAGCCAACGTTGAAATACGCGAAACCTTCAAGATCAGTAAGGTTGGTACTATAGCAGGTTGTATGGTGTTGGATGGTAAAATTACCCGTAACAGCAAAATACGTATTATACGCGAAGGCGTGGTAATTTACACCGGCGAGCTGGCCTCCTTAAAACGTTTTAAAGACGATGTTAAAGAAGTTTCTACCGGCTATGAGTGCGGTTTAAACATTCAAAACTTTAACAATATTGAAGTAGGCGACATTGTTGAAGCTTATGAAAATGTAGAAGTTAAGCGCAAGTTGTAACTCAAGAAGTTTATCATATTATGAAGAGCGATTGGTTATACCTTTCGCTCTTTTTGTTTTTAGTAACTTTAGTTTTATTATGAGTCAATATGGCATTACAGCAAGCATGGCTAAATCCTTTTGGGTGGCGCAAGTAAATGCTGCCGCATCCGATAAATTACCAACAACCGGATGTACCGTCAACAATACTACTAACAACCCGCCAGAGTAATATGAAAAATCAATATTTAAAGTTAGCCTCCGTTCTCTTTATAATGTGTTTTTTCGGAAAGACATTTGCTCGAAGTCAAAAACAAATAGATTCAATATATTTTTTAGTTGATACTAACAGGGTATCTGCTAATGATCGATTGTGGAATATTTATAGTGAAGGCATATATAAATACTATGCTATTCAATGTCCATGTCTTAAACTTAATGGCAGACCGACTTTCTTTCACTTGAATGAAGCTAAAGGACAAGTTATTGATCATACACGATTAAAATCCATAAAATTAATTAATCTTGCCGCCTTGATCGTCAGGTCAAAACAGTTTTTAGATAAGGATGTTGACAGAGAACCTGATATGTTTTTTTTAGTTGAACCTAAAGGAAAAAAATATATTATTCATAACGTGGACTTAATTAATCCAGCCATTCATATTATACCCCTACCGGATGTTATAGAAGGTAAACCTAATAATGCTGCCTTTGAGAGAAAGGGGCTAATAAATATTGATTCAAAAGATATTCCTAAATACATGAACAAATTAGTAATTACTAACGGTCGAATTACAAACACTAAAGTAATTGAAGGTAATGACATAACTTTACTACAAGGGGGCATCAATCAAGATTTTACTATTTTGATTGAAGGAAAAAATCGTAATAAATTCGACTTGCCGGAAACCTATTATAAGGGGAAACAAATAAAAGTAACAGGGAGAGTGACTGAATATAATGGGAAGCCCGTAATATTAATAACTGACCCTAACCAAATCCAATTAATATATACAAACAAAACTAAAAACTAAAACGACAAAGGCCCTGATAACTTCAGGGCCGTTTTTGTTACATTTTGTGTTTCATCATCGGATGTCTCTCCATCCTATGATGTCTCTTCATCATTTTGTGCTTCATGGGATGATGTTTCATCTCCATTTTGTGCTTCATTTGTGCATTTACTGCTGTAAAGCTAAATGTAGCCAACAGTACAATGGCTAATACTTTTAAGGCTTTCATAATTTGTTAAGTGATTGATAAATGGAAGTTAATAGAATTAATACATAAATGTAAAAATTGTTTTGATAGGTTGTATATGCCTTTAGCTCATTAATAAGTAAAGCCTAAACAAAAAAGGAGTGACGGGTAAATACCCATCACTCCTGCTTATTTGAACCTGCTTATTTTAAAGTATAAACTTCGTACTTAAAAAGTTTGATGCGTGCGCGTTTACGATCTCGTTAATTAAATGCTTATTGGTTTCGTTTAGCTTGGTAGCCACCAGTGTACGTATAGAGAAAGCCCGTAAAGCGTCCTGTACTGACAATGTGCCCTCGGCGCTGTCTTTGCGGCCGGTAAACGGAAATACATCAGGCCCGCGCTGGCATTGGCTGTTAATGTTAACCCGGCTAACCAGGTTACAAAACGGGTCGATCAATGCGGCTATCTCGGGCGCATCATCGCTAAAAATGCTCACCTGCTGCCCATGCGGCGAATCTAATTGATAGGCAATCGGCTCCTCAATACTTTCATAGGGCACCACCGGGATAACCGGGCCAAACTGCTCCTCGCGGAACAGCTTCATTTTTTCATTAACCGGATACATTATTGCAGGATACACAAATGAGCCAACCGAAGCGCCACCGTTTTCGTTGATCACTTTAGCGCCGTGGGCTATACCATCTGCAATGCATTCTTTCAAATAATCCGGTTTATGCGGCTCGGGCATTGGGGTTAGTTTAACATCCTTATCCCAGGGCAAACCAAACTTCAGTTTGGCAACGGCCTCGCTCAATTGTTTTAAAAACTCATCAGCCACCGACTTATGTACATATATAATTTTTATGGCTGTACACCTTTGTCCGTTAAATGATAACGCGCCTAAAATACATTCATTAACCGCCAGTTTCAGATCGGCATTTTTGGTGATGATAGCCAGGTTCTTGGCATCCAAACTTAAAACAGCCCGCAAACGGTTTATTTTAGGGTGGCGTTTTTTAAGATCATTAGCTACCTTGCTCGACCCGATAAAGGCCAGCACATTTACCTCGCCGGTTTGCATTAAACCGGGGGTTACTGTAGCGCCGCGCCCATAAACCGTATTCACCACACCTTTGGGGAATGATTCCATAAAAGCCCTTAGTAAAGGGTAATGAACCAGCGTACCATGCTTCGGCGGTTTAAATAATATGGTATTGCCCATAATAAGGGCAGGTATCAGCGTAGTAAAAGTTTCGTTTAGCGGGTAGTTAAACGGCCCCATACACAATACAACACCCAACGGCGAGCGGCGTACCTGCGCTATAACGCCTTCGGCAATTTCAAAGCGCGATGATTGGCGGTCAATATCTTTTAACGCGTCAATAGTGGCATTAATATATTCAATGGTACGGTCAAACTCCTTGGCCGAGTCGGCGTATGATTTACCTATCTCCCACATGATGAGCTTAACAACTAAGCTGCGCTGCTCGCCCATTTTAAATATAAAGCGTTCAAGGCATTTAATGCGGCCGTCAACACTCATGGTTGGCCATTCGCCACGGCCATGATCATAAGCTGTTATGGCAGCATCCAATGCCTCGGCAGCTTCTTTTTCGGTACATATAGGGTATGTGCCTATCAGCTTACGCTTTAATCCATCGGGCCCTGGAATACAAACCGGCGAATAAACTTCGCTTACCGGCCCTGCCCACTTTCGCATTTCGCCATTGCATAAATACTCGCGCTGGTGAATTTCCGTTATCCGGAACTCTTCAGGAATTTTGTCTTCCGCGACAAATATCGCGTTTACCTGGTCTTTAAAATCCATATTATTATAAGGGTATTGTTGGTTAATATGTTGTGCTGTTAGTACTATTTGGTGCCTAAGCTACTAACATAACTTTACTATTTAAGGCGAAAAATACTACATCGATGTAGTGTAATTGTAACACTTTGCACAGCGCTGCCGCTAGTTTAGCGTAGTTAACTCGTGGTAGCAATTCAACAAAAAAGCCCGGTAAACCGGGCCTTGAATATTATTTAAATGATGTCTTTTATTACTTATTCCTGCAAATCAGCAGCTGCAGCGGTATCTAAAAACCAATGTACTTCGCCGGTTATGGAATCTATCAGTTGGGCAGGATAGTTTTCGATATCCTCATCATCTTCCAGTACATGGTGTACCGCTTCGGCCTTGCCTTCGCCGTAAACCAAAAAGGCTATCTGTTTGGCTTCGTTTATCAGCGGCGCATTCATCGTTATACGGAATACCTGCTGATCTTCCAGCCAAACTTCTTTTACAGACGGCGTGCGGTCATGCAAAACCGGGGTGTAAGGGAATAATGACGCGGTATGTGAATTATCGCCAAGCCCTAACAAAACCAGGTCAAAGCTCAATTCGTCCTCATCAAAAAACTGTTCAATTTCTTCAGCGTACTTTTGGGCAGCCTCTTTTGGAGGAAGTGTAGTATCAACCGGGAAAATATTTAGGGTGCTGATCTCCAACGGGTCAAACAGCGCCTTTTTAGCCATCAGGTAATTGCTGTCGGGGCTATCCTTTGGCACATTGCGTTCATCGCCAAAAAAGAAATAAACCTTATCCCAATCCACCTTGCCCTGAAAATCAGTAGAGGCCAATAATTGGTATAGTTTTTTGGGTGAGCTGCCACCGGATAAGGCAACAGAGAACTTACCTTTCGCTGTAATTGCATCATCCGCTACTTTAACAAAATAAGTTGCCAGCGCGGTAAGTACTTCCTCTTCGGTATTAAAAATATTTAAGTTCATTTATTTGTTCAGCTATTTCTTTTTACATGCCGATTAACACACCCCTACACCCCTCTCAAGAGGGGAATCACACCGCCCACCGCTTCTTTTCAATCTTTCACGCTTTCAACTAATCTCTAATCACTTCTTCCCATTAATTGGTTGGGTAAACCATGTAAATCCGTCACGGGCTATTAACGCTTCCGCAGATTCTGGCCCCCATGAGTCGGCAGAATAGTTAGGGAAGGTCAAGCTCTTTTTCTGTATCCAGGTGTTTAATATCGGCATAATGAGGGCCCATCCTTCTTCTACCTGGTCGCCGCGCATAAACAGGGTTTGATCGCCCAGCATGGTGTCAAGCAAAAGGGTTTCATACGCTTCAGGAGCTTGCTGGGTATAGGTGCCTTTATAATCAAACACCATATCAACCGCGTTCAATACCATATCAATGCCGGGGCGTTTGGCCTGTACTTGCAGGCGTATGCTCATTTCGGGCTGTATGCTAATGATGAGGCGGTTCTGTTGCCAGCTTTCGGTAGCTTCGGGCGGGAAAACCAAATGCGGCACATCCTTAAATTGAATGGTAATGGTTGATGCCGATTGGTGCAAACGCTTACCGGTACGCAGGTAAAACGGAATGCCCTGCCATCTCCAGTTATCAATAAAGAATTTTACAGCTGCAAATGTTTCGGTGTTTGATTGCGGGTTTACCTTTGGCTCATCGCGATAGCCGGGCACTTCTTTACCTTGCATCCATCCGCTGGCATATTGGCCCCTTACAGCCGAATTACGCACATCTTCAGGTCCAAACCGGCGCATGGCCCTCAACACATCTACCTTGCGGTTACGCACCTCATCGGCACTAAAATTAACCGGCGATTCCATCGCAACTAAGCAAAGCAATTGCAGCAGGTGATTTTGCATCATATCGCGCATAGCGCCCGCGCCGTCATAATAATCGCCACGCTCTTCAACGCCCAACTGCTCGGTTACTGATATTTGCACATGCTCAATATAATTACGGTTCCATAAAGGTTCCATGATGGAGTTGGCAAACCTGAAAGCCATTATATTTTGCACCGTTTCTTTACCTAAATAATGGTCAATACGGTATATCTGCTTTTCATTAAATATTTCAGCAAGCTGCTGGTTTAATTCTTTTGCCGATTCGAGGTCGTGGCCGAAAGGTAGATGTGTTGAGGGCCATGCGCCGGTTTGGACCTGAA
>JABDBT010000081.1:8007-11003 GCA_013288465.1 Bacteroidota bacterium
CATCTGCCAAATGAGCTTTTGAAATATTTGAAGCGATGATTGGGAAAAAATTAGGGGAAACCGCCAGGTAATAAATTACATTGGCCTTTGTATTCCATTCGGCGTTGTGCGCTTCTACCTTTTTCCCAAACTCTTTATAGGTCTCCGAATCATTAATGTCAGATACCTGGTAGAAGATATTTTTCGAAAAAACATCCCACTTGGCTTTAGTCACCTTTCCGCTGCGCGAAAACTGGTTAATGTCGTCCATTAAATTTGCCCTGAACTGGTCGTCAGAAAGCGTTGTACGGCCGGTTCCTATAATAGAAAATTGCTCGGGCATCCAGCCGTCAAGGAATAAATTATACAGGGCCGGGGCCAGTTTACGGGCGTTTAAGTCGCCGGTGCCGCCAAAAATAACGAATATGGTAGATTGTGATTTTATTTCTATGCTCATGATATTATGTGTTCGTCTAAATTAAAATTCAGATTAACTTTTAGGTACCCATTGTGTGTGGAACGTTCCTTCTTTGCCAATTAGCTCATAGGTATGAGCGCCAAAATAATCGCGCTGTGCCTGTATCAAATTAGAAGGCATCCTTGCGCTGCGGAAAGCATCAAAGTAGCTTAAACAAGCAGCATAAGCCGGTGCGGCAATACCCGCGGCAGTAGCGGCTGATACAACTGTACGGCTGCCGGCTACAACTTCGTTAATGATCTTTTCAACACCACTATCTAATAACAGGTGCGCCAATTTTGGATTTTTGTGGTAGGCGTTATAAATATCATTCAAAAACTCAGAACGAATGATACAGCCGCCACGCCAAATTTTGGCTATTTGGTCTAACTTCAGATCATATTTATATTCGGCAGATGCATTTGAAAGCAACTGCATACCTTGTGCATAAGACACGATCATGTTAAAATAAAACGCCTGCTCTAATGATTTTAAGAACGCCGCAGTATCAACGTTCAGTACAGGCGCTTCTTTACTGTAAACAGCAGCCGCTTGTACACGTAGTTCCTTGTATTTCGACAGATCGCGCATGGCAACCGCGGTATCAATAGTAGGTATTGGGGCCTGCAGATCCATAGCCACCTGTGAAGTCCATTTGCCGGTACCTTTTGCACGGGCCTCGTCCTTAATATCGTCCAGCAACAAATGGTCGGTTCCCGGCGCTTTATATTTAAAAATATCTTTGGTGATGTCTAACAAAAACGACTGCAAACGACCTTCATTCCATTCAGCAAATACTTTTCCGCAGGCCGCGTTGTCAAGCTTCAATCCCTTCTTCATTATCTCGTAGGTTTCGGCAATTAACTGCATTATACCGTACTCGATACCGTTATGCACCATTTTAACAAAATGGCCTGATGCTCCCGGACCAATATAGGTTACACATGGCGCGCCGTCAACTTTAGCGGCAATGGCCTCTAAAATAGGCTTCATTACATTGTAGGCATCCTTATCACCACCCGGCATCATACTTGGACCTTTGCGGGCACCTTCTTCGCCGCCCGATATACCCATACCAAAAAAGTGGAACCCTTTTGATTCCAACTCATCAACCCTACGGTTGGTATCGGTAAAATGCGAGTTGCCGCCATCAATTAAAATATCGCCTTTATCTAATAAAGGCAGCAATTCGGCAATTACATCATCAACAATTTTACCCGCAGGTACCAGCATCATAATTGCCCTTGGTTTGTTTAAGCTGGCTACAAATGGCTCAACCTCGCTAAAACCTTTCAGGTTTTTATGCGTACTTTCCTGTTCAAGCAAGGCACCTTTACTGGCATCCTTGTCAAATCCGGCCCCTTTTACACCATGGTCGCCCATGTTTAATAACAGGTTGCGGCCCATGGTACCCAGGCCAATCATGCCGAAATCATATTTATCTGCTGCACTCATATTTGTTTCTGATTTTCTTTTTTTAATTGTTCCAATATTTTTTTGGTGGCTTCAAGACTGGTATGCTGGAACGATTTAATACCCAATTTTTCGGCTGCTTTTACAAACATGATCCTATCGTCAAAATACACGCATTGCGCCGGTGTAACCTGGGCAATGCCCATAGCCAGTTGCCATATTTTGGGGTCGGGCTTACGCAGGGCTACTTCGCATGAAGATACAAAGGCATCAAAAAATTCATGAAGCCTGAATTTCTTTACCCGGTAATCATTCAGTTCTTTGCCTTCGTTATTGATCGAGATTATACGGAAGCCGCAATCTTTTTTCCATTCTTTAAGCCATTGCAGGGTATCCATCTCTACTGATTGCGCGTACATGAATTCTTTAAAGTCTTCGCGCGGAAAATCGCGGGGATGGTTAAACACCACCGTATCCAGGTATTCGTCGAGCGAAATGCTGCCGCTTTCATATACGTTAAATATAAAAGTATGCAGCTCTTTCATTTCTTCATAGTCCAGCCCGAATTTTTCGGCAGCCAGCTTACGCGATTCATGCCCCCATCCGTTGGATAACATGACACCGCCTATGTCAAAAAACAGGATCTTAATATCGTTGGTTCCCATCAGCGGAAGCTTATTTTACTTTTTCCTGTTGATCTTCTATTGACTGCAATAGTTTTTCGAAAGGCTTGTTGAATTTATCAATACCCTCATCTTCCAATTGCTGGGTTATGGCATCAATATCAATTCCGGCAGCTTTAACTCTTGCTAATGCTTCTGTAGCTTTATCCAAACCTTGTTCTAAAGTATTGGCTGCAATGCCATGATCGCGGAAAGCTTCGATGGTTTCCAACGGAACGGTATCAACAGTATCCGCGCCAATTAACGCTTCAACATATTTGGTATCTTTAAACGCAGGGTTTTTGCTGCTGGTGCTTGCCCATAATAAACGCTGTGGCTGTGCGCCTTTAGCGGCTAATTTTTCCCAACGCTCTCCGCTGAATACTCTTTTATAAATTTCGTAAGCTTTTTTAGCCGACGCGATAGCAACTTCGCCTTTCAAGTCGCCTAAACCTTTTTCGTCAAGCATTGGGTCGATCAAAACA
>JABDBT010000082.1 GCA_013288465.1 Bacteroidota bacterium
TTTCCCGCCAAACTCAAGTATTAATTACAGCGTACTCCTTCCGCTTAGCCTTTTTAATCATGTAGCCTATATACAAAATAGCACCAGTTATAACGGTACAGGCCGTATTGCGTCAATGGATGCAGACTGGATAAGTTTTAACTACGATACCTACTTACTTTTAAAACCCAATACAAATATTGCCCGGCTCGAAAAAAAGCTACAGCAGATACATGAAAGAAATAAGCCCGATGATGCCCCCGTACCTTACCTGGCACAACCCCTGCTAAAAATGCACTTGTACAAGCCTGATGGCGGCAATGCAGGCATCGAGACCGTAAACACTTTTGCTATTGTAGCTTTGCTGATCTTAATAATTGCCTGCATTAATTATGTCAACCTATCTACTGCACGTTCCATGCTGCGTGCTAAAGAGGTAAGTATGCGCAAAATTATAGGGGCAGGAAAGCTACAGTTGTTTATGCAGTTTATGCTCGAAACTGTTATGCTGTTTGTAATAGCTACCGTGCTGGCTATACTATTAATGTATGTGCTGTTGCCGGCTTACAATGATTTTTCGGGCAAGCAGCTGACGCTCAATATCACAAATTATAAAATTTGGGTGTGTATTGTAATAACCTTAACCGGTACGCTTGCTGCATCAAGCATTTACCCGGCGTTTCTGCTATCTTCATTTGAGCCATTAAAAGCGCTCAAAGGGAAAATAGGCGCCGGTATGGGTAATGCCACCTTTCGTAAGGTGCTGGTTGTGGTACAGTTTACCATATCTATCATGCTCATTATCGGCACTTTTATTATTGGCAGCCAGCTTAAGTTTATGCGCGATAAAAACTTAGGGTATGATAAAGAAAATGTATTCTCATTTCAGATGAGGGATATGGGCAAACATTATGACGCGTTAAAACCCGAGTTGTTGAAGCAGCCGGGGATACTGGCCGTCACCCGGTCAAACGATGATATTGTTGATTATAATAACTGGACAGGCGATAATGACTGGGACGGAAAGCCGGCTAATTCCAACCTGCTATTTCATCCCATGTATGTGGATAAAGATTTTATATCATTCTTTAAAATAAAAATGACGGATGGCCGCCAGTTTACCGGCACTATAGCCGATTCGACCCATTTTATTATAAATGAGGCCGCCGCCAAGGCCATGAATATTAATGACCCCATAGGCAAAAAAATGCGGGTATGGACAATAAAGGGTACAATTATAGGTGTTATAAAAGATTTCCATTTTACCTCCATGCGTAAAAAAATTGAGCCGGTAGTTTTTCTTTATGACCCCAACAGCAGCAACCGTGTATATATTAAAACTACCGGGAACGACGCGCATAAAGCCATTGCCGCAGCACAACAAGCTTGGAAACAATATAACAACAAGGTTCCGTTTAGCTACGCGTTTCTTGACCAAACCTTTAACCTATTGTATAAAACAGAAGAACGTACGGGTGCATTGTTCAACATATTTGCGGCTGTTGCTATTATTATTTCATGCCTGGGGCTTTTTGGCCTTGCAACCTACTCGGCACAGATAAAAACCAGGGAAATTGGCATCCGAAAAGTATTGGGATCAAGTGTTGCGGGTATTGTAAAGCTTTTAGCGGTCGAATTTGTGTTTTTAATAATAATAGCCATAGTAATTGCCGCGCCGGTTGCATGGCTTGCCATGAACAACTGGCTACAGGCATTTGCCTACCGCATAAATATAACCTGGTGGGTATTTGTACTGGCGGGAATTATAGCCGTAGTTATAGCTTTTGTTACCATAAGCTTTCAATCAATAAAGGCGGCTATGGCTAACCCGGTTAAAAGCCTGCGCTCAGAATGAGCTAACGCTTGCGCCGAAGCTTCAGCGCAGGAGCATGGCTTTCAAAGAGAGTTTGAGGAGCGAGTGATAAGTTTGCAGTGAACAGTAGGCAGTTTGCAGAATTTTAAGACAAAGTTTATAAATTAGAGGCTTATGTTTAAAAACTATCTTAAAATAGCCTGGCGCAATATTACCACCCATAAGTTTTATACTTTTTTAAATATAAGCGGGTTGGCTATAGCCATAAGCTGCTGCATTTTTATTTACCTGTACACCAGCTATAATTTAAGTTTTGATACCTACCATAAGCAATCAAAAAACATTTTCAGGTTGGTATATGACCTGCAAATGGATAAAACCATTTATGATAACGGCAGTTCATACGCTACCTACCAGGGGTTAAAAACGGAAGTGCCACAGGTACAGCAGGCGGCTTTTGCGGTAAACAGGCAAAGTTTTATTGTAAACGTTAATGGCGATGCTACAAAGCGCTTTAAGGAAGAAAATAATGTGTCATTTACTAATGCCGATTGGTTTAAGTTGTTCAGTTTCAATTTTGTCGCAGGTGGCCCCCAAGGGCTAAACCTTCCCTACAATGCGGTATTACGTCAAACAATAGCCCGTAAATATTTCGGCGATGCTGATGCCATTGGCAAAACCCTGGTAATTAATAACAAGCCATTAAAAGTGGTTGGTGTAATTGCGGATGCGCCTTACAATACTGATCTCAAATCGGAGATCTATATTTCTTTTGACTCCCTGTTGCCATTAGTACCGTTATACGACAAGCATTTCTTTACGGATATGGGCTATCTGTCGTCCAAACACAGCACATTTATCCGCTTAAATAATGCCGATGAGAAAGATGCTGTGGAGAAGCAGATAATCGGTATAGCTAACAGGCATAACTTTAAATATGCGTTAAAATATTATACGTTTAAGCTTTTGCCATTAGATGAGGTCCATTTTAGCACAAAGTATGAAGGCGTTGTACAGCGGTCGCTTTTATGGAATTTAGCCATCATTGGCCTGCTCATTATCAGTATAGCTGTATTTAATTATATTAACCTCACCGTCGCACAGCAAACCCGGCGCGCGGCGGAAATAGCCACCAGGAAAGTATTGGGCGGATCGGTGAAACAAATTTTTATGCAATTTATTACCGAATCGTTGCTTACCTCGTTTATAGCGGTAATAACCGCGGTTATATTGGTATTGGTGCTGCTACCAGTGGCTAACCTATATTTGTTTGCTGACGAACCTGTACACATTATTTCTTATACCAGCCTAAGCCTGTTTATCGGCCTGGTGCTAATAGTGATTACTATCGGCACAGGGGTTTACCCAGCATTGCTGTTAAGCCATGTAAGCATAACACGGGCATTAAAAAGTAATACTTTGAACCTGTCAACCGGTTTTGGCCGCAAGGTTATGGTGGTATTTCAAAACACCGTAACGCAATCGCTTATGGTGTGTACCATCATTATTATTTTGCAGGTACACTTTCTTAAAAATACCGATGTTGGTTTTAACCGCAAATCGGTTATCACCATACCTGTAGGACAGCTAACCGCTTCGCAAAAAGAGCAATTAGATCATAGCCTTAAAAGCATACCTGCTGTACAGGCATTTAGCGTATGTTACAGGCCGCCCTCCGTTGATACACGCCAAAGCGCTACTATACAATATAATAACCCCACCAAATGGGAAGCTTGGCCGGCCCTTTTCGCAATTGCCGATTCTGGCTACTGCCGCACGTTTGGCCTGCAAATTATAGCAGGCAGAAATATCCGGGATAGAAATAAGCCAAAACCCGAGTTTTTGATCAATGAAACTATGGCCAATATGCTCGAAAAAGAACATCCTTATAATGTTATAGGGAAAGGCCTGTCTGCCGGTGATACCAAAGGCACAATAGTTGGTGTAGTGAAAGACTTTAACGTAAAATCATTGATCGACCCTATTCAACCAACTATATTATTAGAAGATACAACTATGCAAACCAACTTGGCGGTAAAACTTTCAGGCGATAATACCGCTGCTGCGATCATTGCTATTCAAAAACAATATCAACCCATTTTACCTGATCAGCTATTCAGTTACCAGTTTGTTGACGGGCAAATTGCCAAACTTTATAAAGCAGAGAGCATCCAGCAGAAACTGGTGTGGATATCTGCTTCGGTAGCTATTTTCATCAGCTCATTGGGCTTATTAGGGTTAGCTTCCCTTATTGCACTGCAACGCACCAAAGAGATCGGTATCCGCAAAGTATTGGGGGCAACCGTTACTCAAATTGGCTTTATGTTATCAAATGATTTCCTGGCGATGGTGCTGGTGGCATTTCTTATCGCCGCCCCCCTATCCTGGTGGGCCATGAACCATTGGCTGCAGGGGTTTGCATACCGGATTGAGATACATGGGTGGATATTTGCGTTAGCCGGCGGTTTAGCTGCGGTTATAGCTGTTATCAGCGTGTGTTATCAGGCCAAAAAAGCGGCCGTGGCAAATCCGGTGAAGAGTTTGAGGGGTGGTGAGTAGTGATTAGGTATTGGTTAATTAGGATATATCATTTAACCTTTCGCATTTGACTTAGCAGCATTCAACTAATCACTAATTAACTAATCACCACAACCAACTGTATCATAACCGTACATCTTTGTGCATTAGCGAACAGTTTGCCCAACCTTTACTTTATTTAAAACATTGACTTAAAGACATTTATAACTTTGGTATATTATTCATACTAAAGGCGTAATTCAGCTATTAATATTTACATTTAAAAATGCTATCACTCAAAAACGTTTCAAAATACTATCAAACCGGCGGCAACAAGATCTCGGTGCTGAATAATATTACCCTTGATATTGACCAGGGCGAATTTGTTTCTATTATGGGCCCTTCGGGTTCAGGGAAATCAACCTTATTGAATATTATTGGGATGCTCGACCAGCCATCTGAAGGTTACCATTACTTTATGGACCAGCCGGTGCACCAGCTTAAAGAGAAACAACGTTCGGCCTTATATAAACAATACATTGGTTTCGTGTTCCAGGCTTATCATTTAATTGATGAGTTAACGGTGTATGAAAACATTGAAACCCCGCTTATTTACCAGGATATAAAAGGAAGCGAACGCAAAGCATTAGTGGCCGATACGCTTGACCGTTTCAATATAGTAGGTAAAAAGGACCTTTTCCCCGAGCAATTATCAGGCGGCCAGCAGCAATTAGTGGGAATTGCCCGCGCGTTGATAGCCAAGCCTAAATTATTATTGGCCGATGAGCCCACCGGCAACCTTAATTCGAAACAAGGAGAGGAAATTATGGCGCTTTTTAAGAAATTGAATAAAGAAGATGGTGTTACTATTATACAAGTAACCCATAGCGAAAAAAATGCGGGTTACGGCAATCGTATCATCGATTTGCTGGATGGCAAAATAGATTCATCAAAAACAACCTGATAAATAAGACTAAACGATGCGATTTACCAAATATCTATTTACGTTCGTTATAACGGCTTGCGCCGGTTTAGCAAAGGCGCAACAAAGCAATTTATTTACCCTGCAGCAATGCCTCGATATTGCCATAAAAAACAACCTTACTGTTAAGCAAACAGGCAATACCGTGCTTGCCGATAGTATAGCTTATAAGCAAACCAGGGAGAACCTGTTCCCTTCAATATCCGGTAGTGCAGGCCGGTCGCTTAACCAGGGCAGGGCCATTAACCCCATTACCAACACTTATATCAATCAATCGTTAACTTCTGATAGCTATAGTTTAAACGCGGGCGTAACCATATTTAATGGGTTGGCGCTGCAAAACAATATTAAACAAGCGTCGCTTTCATATCAAGCTGGCAAAATGGATTTGCAGGCAGCTAAAGATGCGGTTACTTTAAATATTATAACCGGCTATTTTAATATACTGGAGGCCGAAGAATCGTTAGCACAAAGTAAAAGCGCTTTAGCGGTTGCCCAGGAAACATTGAACCGGTTAGAAATAAGGGAAAAACAAGGGAGCAACACATTAGCCTCAGATATATATGATTCAAGGGGCACATTTGCAAGCAACCAGGTACAGGTAGTTCAAGCGCAAAATTTATTATATGGCGCTAAGCTGAGTTTATTTCAGTCGATGAATATTCCTTATAACAAGGATGCCGAATTTCAGCATTTAAATGCCGCTGACTTAGTTGGTGCATACGGTGTAAATCCCGACCAGATCTATGAAACGGCCCTACAGCAATTACCAGTAGTAAAATCGGCCATTTTGAAGCGCCAAAGTGCTGAAAAGGTTGTAAAAGTTGATAAAGGCTTACTATTCCCCACCTTATCTTTTAATGGTGGATTAAATACCTATTATTCAAGCGCCAGTCAAAATGTAGCTTATTTCGATCAGTTTAGAAATAATTACCAGTCGGGTTTGGGGCTTAACCTTAGCATTCCTATATTTTCAAATCACCAAAGAAAGAATACCATTGCCCTTGCTAAAATCACCTTGTTAAATACCCAATACATTGAAGAAAACACCAAAGTAGTATTAAGGCAAAACATTGAACAGGCTTACTACAATATGTCGGCTGCTTATAACCGTTACCAGGCATTATCGGCAGAAGTAAATGCCTATACAGAAAGTTTCCGCATCTCCAAGATCCGGTTTGAAGCGGGTGTATTAACATCCGTAGATTATACGATCTCAAAAAACAACATGGATGCCGCCAGCCTGAGTTTAATAAATGCCCGCTATGATTATTTCATTTACAGCAAGGTATTAGATTATTACCAGGGGAAATTGTCTTTTTGAGGTGAAAGGGTTTTACGTATGGATAAAGGTTTAAAATCTATATCAAAAACGTTCTGGGTTAACTCCCCCATAAAAAATGTAACATATCCATGATAATTTGGTAAAAAATGGGATAAAACCTAAATGATGATTAAGTTTACGTGTACACTTACGCAAACCTCTAATTATCATTTATATGAAACAAATTTTACTCAATTTTTGCATCATTTTTGCCTTTTCGTCGCTTGCTGTTGCCCAGGGACAAGGTGGCGGCAACAGGGCCAATGCAGGCCCGGCAACATCTATTGCTACAGTAACTCAAAACTTCAGGAAACTGGACGGCTTCTTTAATTTTTATGCCGATGAAAAAAACGGCAAGGTTTACCTTGAAATAGACAAATTTGATACCGATTTCCTATACTTTGCCTCACTGGTTGATGGTGTTGGTAACGGCGGCCCCGAACGTGGGCAAGCCGCATCTTTTATTGTGAAATTTGTCAAAGTTGGCCCAAAGATATTTTTGGTACAACCTAACGATTATTACCGCGCCGTAAATGGCAACCCCGATGAAGTAAAAGATGTAGAAAACGCTTTTGCCAAATCGGTCATATTTGGCTTTGCCCCGGCAGCTATTGAGGGTGATAAAGCTTTAGTTGATTTTACGCCTTTCCTGCTTCGCGATGGTTTACATATTGGCGATGCTTTGGGTTCGGGCCGGGGTAACCCGGGCAGCGCGCAGGCAGCAGGCGGGCGTGGCGCCGGCGGTGGCGCGGCAGGCGGTGGCTATCGTATAGATGAGAGCCGCTCGGCTGTATTTATGCCTAATACCAAAAACTTCCCCAAAAACAGTGAATTTGAAGCTATGCTCACCTTTGCAGGTAGTGGCGGCGGCGGTGGTCGTGGAGGTCGCGGCGGCGTAGCACCCGACCCGGGATCGGTTACGGTAAACATACACCAGGCATTAATTGAACTGCCCGATAATAATTATAAACCACGCAAGTTTGATCCCCGTTCGGGGTTCAATACCTTCCAGTACATGGATTTTGCCACACCGATGACAGAGCCTATTGTAAAGAAATTTATTGAGCGCCACCGTTTAGTTAAAAAAGACCCTTCGGCCGCGGTAAGCGAACCGGTTGAACCGATAGTATATTATATTGACCGCGGTGCGCAGCCCATTATTAAAAAAGCGCTGATAGAAGGCGGCTCGTGGTGGAACCAGGCTTTTGAAGCTGCAGGCTTTAAAAACGCTTTCCAGGTAAAAGAACTGCCCGAAGGCGCCGACCCAATGGATATTCGTTATAATATGGTGAACTGGGTTAACCGTTCGGGCAGTCCGCAAAGAGCGTTCTCTTACGGTTCTTCTTACATCGACCCACGTACAGGTGAGATCATTAAGGGCGTGGTAACTTTGGGTTCCGACCGTCACCGGGAAGATTATTTGATAGCCGAAGGCTTATTACAACCTTATGAAGATGGCAAACCGGTATCCAAACAAATGGAAGAAATGGCGCTGGCCCGTATCAGGCAGTTATCGGCACACGAAATTGGCCATACCCTTGGATTAACGCATAATTTCGCAGCAAGCCCTAAAGAACGCGCATCGGTAATGGATTATCCTTACCCTCGGTTTAGCCTTAAAGCCGATGGCACTATTGATATATCAGACGTTTATGCCAAAGGGATAGGCAGCTGGGATAAACGTACCATTATATGGGGCTATTCTGATTTTCCGAAAGGAACGGATGAAGATGCGGCGTTAGATAAAATAATGAAGGAAACGCTGAAACAAGGGTTTAAATATATACCCGATGTTGGCGGCGGTGCCCACCCCATGTCAAACCAATGGGATGATGGCGTAAACCCGGTTGACCAGTTAAATAAACTAATGACCATAAGGAGGCATGTACTGGATAAATTTTCTGAAAAAGCAATCCGCCAAAATGCGCCAATGGCTACGTTAGAAGAAGTGCTGGTACCTATGTATCTGTTGCACCGCTACCAGCTGGAAGCTACTGTTAAATCAATTGGCGGTTTATACTTTACTCATGCCATAAAAAATGACGGGCAGGAACCTACCAAAATGGTTGACCCTGCCGAGCAATGGCGCGCTTTTGATGCCATGATGAGTACAATTACACCTGATGCTTTGGCTTTGCCAGAAGCCCTGATTGAAAAAATACCTCCGCGCCCGTCAGGCTATCCCGGCAGTGTGGAAGTTTTTAGCGGTCATACAGGCCCAACGTTCGACCCAATAGCGGCGGCCGAAACCGCAGCAGGCACAACCATCGGCTATATGCTTGATCCGGCCCGTGCCGCGCGATTGATAGAATACAATGCGCGCGACAGTAAACAACCAGGCTTTTTCGCGATAGTTGATAAAATGCTCGATCAAACCTGGAAAGCACCTGTTGTACCCGGCTATAAAGGCGAATTACAGGTATTGGTTAATAACCTAACCCTTAAATACCTGTTGATATTAGCCGCCGATACCCGTACTGCCGAAAACGTGCGGGGCGAAGCGCTATATGAAATTCATGGGTTAAAGGAATGGATGAACAACAAAATGGCCGGCGCCGAACCCAAACAAAAGGCATCTTTATATTTCGGCTTATCGCAAATTGAAGAATTTGAAAAAACACCTGATAAGTTCCAACCCGACCCTGCATTAGAAATGCCGCCGGGAGCCCCTATCGGTATGCCAAATATGGGCTTTGAGGTTATTAATAATTATTAAAATAGATCTACTTTATATAAAGGCGCCTTCCGTTTTACGGAGGGCGCTTTTTTGTCTGAACTAAAAGACTGTCTAAAAATTATAAAAAAAACGTCATTGCGAACGAGGAACGAGTGTGGCAATCTCTACACGACAGGCGGCGAACTTTGCAAATTGGAATGTCTTGTGTAGAGATTGCCACGCTATCGCTCGCAATGACGCTCGGTTAATAACACTTAGACAGTTTCTAAGATTTAAGGCGCAACAACCTTCAAATTCTCCAAATCCTTCATTATCTGCTTTTTTTCGGAAGCGGTTTTAGTTAATTTCAAAGCTGATTGCAGGTGAGCTATAGCTTTTTGCTTGTCTGTATTTTTATATAAATGCCCTAACAGTATATGATATAAATGATTGTTGGTTAGTTGCAGTTTTTCCGCTTCAACAATAGCACCGGCGGTTCCCATTACTTTTGAAAGCGCAAAAGTGCGGTTCAATGCCGCCATAGGCGAATATTCAATCATCAACAACCGGTTATATAATTGCAATATATTGTCCCATTTTTTCGGGCTATCTTCCTTTTTGGTATGCCAATAGGCGATGGTTGCTTCAAAATGGTATTTAGTGAGATCGGCCCCCTTTGATGCCATATTTAAATAATACAGCCCCTTTTTTATGAGCTCCTTATTCCATAGCCCGGTATCCTGTTCATCATAGCGTATCATTTCGCCATTTTTATCAACGCGGGCCTCAAAACGCGAGGTGTGGAAACACATCAGCGAAAGCAGCGCATTTACTTCCGGCAGGTTAAACAATTCGCTTTCAGCTAATAAATAGTTAAGGCGCATAGCTTCCAGGCAAAGCTCTTTACGTAAGGTCATGTCACTGCTGGTTGAATAATAACCTTCGTTAAATAACAAGTACAATGTTTTTAAAACGCTGGCAAGCCTGCTGCTAATATTCTTAATTTCGGGAAATTCTATCTTTACTTTTTCTTCCCTCAATTTCTCTTTTGCCCTAAACAAGCGTTTATTAATGGTTTCTTTATTTGATAAAAATGCATCGGCTATTTCGTCAATACCAAATCCGCAAAGGATACGAAGCGCTAACCCTATCTGGGCCTCGGGCGGTAAAGCCGGATGACAAACAGCAAACAGCATTTGCAACTGACTGTCATTGATATTTTTAGCAGAAAGATC
>JABDBT010000083.1 GCA_013288465.1 Bacteroidota bacterium
ACCCGTACCACCTTGTTATCAGGTGCCTGGCTGCGTGCAACAGTAGCCAGTTTTGAAGCATTGGCATGGTTAAAAGTTGATGCACCGCCTTGTCCGGCGCGTGCAATGCCCTGGTTAGGGTTTTGCTGGCGATAAGCGGCACCGTCAACAACCCTCTGCGGGTGTGCTTCGGGAGCTTTCCTAACAGCGGGCCGGTATATGCTCACAACATTGTTATGTACATTAACAGCACCGGGCCTGTTTGAGCTTGCTATATTATAAACTACAGGGCGCTGGTGTGTTACCCGTTGAATATCTGCCGCGCGCGGGCCGGCAATGTACCTGTTACTGCCGTTTACATAAGTATTATTAATAATTGTTGTATTATGAATAATGTTTATCACACGTGTATTTGACGCGTAATAATTATAAACATTAGGCCTGTTAATGTAGGCTTGCGGCGCGCATACCCAATACCTGTCGGGTATAGTATAACCGCCGCCAAATGCTATACTGAGGGTTATGCCCGGCATTAAAGGCGCCCAGCCATAATAGCCGCCACCCTGGCGCCAGCTAACCCAGGCAGGTGCCCATTCATAGCCCGGTATCCATTCCCATCCATAATAATCATCATAATGCCAGCGGCCATAATGAAAGGTTGCCCATCCCCACGGATAGTCTGAAACCCAGGTATTTCCGTATTCTGTTAATACCCAATGCCCGCGTGTAGCATAAGGCCTGAAACCCTCCTCGGCATCAGGTACCCATACATCCCCATATCTGGGGTCGCTAACCCAGGTGCCATAAGGGGCTAATTCATCGTAAAAATCCTGGCTGGAAATATCCTGCGCCTTGCTTTTAGCAGGGGCCATGGTTACCAGCAGGAATGCTAATAAACCAATACCGCATATTTTATTAAATAAGTGCATAATTTTAAATTTAAGTGGTCAGGTTAATATTTATAATATTTCAACAATACAAATAATAAAACGTTTAAGGGGATAATTGTTTTAAATAATATGACGATGAAGATAATAAATTGTCGTATTACCCATTTATCTGGTATAATAAAGGAACACTTTTTTGACCATAGGGCAACATTTATTGGTAAATTCCCGGTGAACCCGAAAACGGTGACACCATTAAGATTACCCATACTGTGGATTTTTATGCCCGCTAAAAATATTTTCTCATCGTTATAGGTATATTATACCCAAAATTCACGATATTGGTGCTTTAAAAATCGGGGTACGATGTTTGCCTGTTATTATTCATAAAACATTAAGCATTTTTAAAGATCAAAAACATGAAAAAGTCATTATACCTGTTTTCAATTAGTGTCCTTGCACTTATACTGTCTGGTACGACACCGGTAATGGCAAAACATCATAGCGGCGGTTCTCCATTGCCTATTAACGGCGGGGTTATGTTTTTAATGGTTGCCGGTGCTATTATTGGTATAGTTGCTATTAACAAAAAAGTTAAACTAAGTAAAACATCTCCTCAGCAAAATTAATGCTCACCGGCACTTACCCCGATAAGTGGAATAAAGTTCCCGTTGCCGTAAAAAAATTCATTTTACGTGCGGTAATTATTTTAGTAGCCTGGAAAATTTTATACCTGGTTTTTCTTTTGCCTTCAAGGGTTGTTGATAAGCCACTCAGCCATGCTGTTGCCGGTGGCGCCGCCTGGACATTAAATAAATTTACCCACTCAACCAACTATTCTGACAAAAGCGAAGACGGGAAGGTTATTACCGACTATGGCCTAACCACTATGCCATTGGATAATATTTATTTTCGTGACGATAATGTTGTTTCAATTGAAGACCCGTGTAACGGGCTCGAACTGTTTGTGCTTTATGCCGGCTTTATTATATGTATGCCCGCACTTATACAGCGTAAAGTGATATTCATAGTTGGCGGCATCCTGTTAATTCATGTTATAAATGTTTTGAGGTGCGCAGGCATAACCTACGTTACACTTTATTACCCCGGCAATGCTGACTTTGCCCATCATTACGTTTTTACATTTATAGTGTATGCATTTATTATGGGGCTATGGCTTATATTCTCGAAAAAACTTAATCTTGTAAATGCCAAAACTGAGTAATAATAAAATATACTGGATAGGTTTTATAATAATAGTGATTGTCTATTCATTATACAACCTGTACTTTATTGATGTTAATTATTACGATTCTATCCCCCGCAAGTTAAGGCATGTTGAAAAATTTATACCGATACTGGTCATTTACGGGGTAGGCACATTCACGTTAAAAAGCTACACTGCCGATTGGATGATGTATATCTGGCACCTGGTACACATTATCATCATCGCATTATTGCTTATTATTGGTATTTATGATTGGACCTTTGGCGAAGTTTCCGCACAAATTCGCAATGTTATAGGCACGCTTTTCGAATTCCTTATATCGCCGTTAATGTATATTGCTGTGGGAATTTTAAATAGTAAATTTAACCGCACGGATAAAAAATAATCGGGCAAAAAAGGTAAATTTGAATGAGCTACCTTATGCAATAATGCCCTATTTGGGTTTGTGGCAAGAACAATAAAAGCAATTTTTAGTATTTTTATGGCCAATAAATGCAAATATGTTGCTTGATTGTCAATAAGATGCAATTATTGTTGCCTGATTTTGTATGCTATATATAACTAAGTCATGTTAATTTAATAGATTTACTTTCCATTTATTTTTAACTTATGAGTACAGTAAACATTCCACGCCTTGATTTAAACACCTACATTAATGGTGACGCAGTTGAGCGCAAAAAGTTTTCGCAGGATATTGGGAAAGCTTTTAATGAAACCGGCTTTGTGACCATCACTAACCATGGATTAAACAAGCAATTAATTGATGAACTTTACCAGCAGGTAAAAACATTGTTTGCATTACCCGATAGCGTTAAATCAAATTATGAAATTCCTGAGCTTTCGGGCCAGCGCGGCTATACCGGCCGGGGCAAAGAAACAGCTAAAGGATTTAAAACGCCCGACCTTAAAGAGTTTTGGCAGATTGGCCAAACCGTAACCGACGGCGATGTTATTAAAGAAGAATACCCGGATAACCTTATGGTTGCCGAGCTGCCTGTTTTTAATACCGTAACACTCGACGTTTATAAAAAACTGGAAGAAGCAGGCCAGCATTTATTACGCGCCATAGCGGTGTATTTAAATCTGCCCGAAAAATACTTTGATAACAAGGTACATAATGGCAACTCCATTTTGCGCACGTTGCATTATTTCCCTATCGAAAACCCCGACGCTGTTCCTGCCGACGCGGTTAGGGCCGGTGCGCACGAGGATATTAACCTCATAACCCTGTTAATTGGCGCCAGCGCCGACGGATTGGAATTACTTACCCGCGAGGGCGAATGGTTCCCGGTTAAAGCACATGGCGAAGACCTGGTGGTTAACGTAGGCGATATGCTACAGCGTTTAACCAATAACAAATTGAAGTCAACCACGCACCGGGTGGTAAACCCTCCGCGCGAGTTGATGAAAAATTCGCGTTACTCGGTTCCGTTCTTTTTGCACCCGGTATCTGATATGGATCTTACTTGTCTTGATTCATGCGTTGATGCCGAACATCCAAAAAAATATACTGATATCACCGCCGGCGAATATTTAGATGAGCGTTTACGCGAAATTGGATTGAAAAAATAGTTTGCAGTTTGCAGTAGGCAGTTAGCAAGAGAGGTTTTCAGTGGGTGGGTTTGTAGTTTGCAAATAGATAACTGCCTATTGCAAACCGGCAACTGCAAACTGCCTACTGCATCTCCTCTTCAATGGCCCTGTAAAACTCGTTAACGTGTTGCGAGCCTATAACGTAAATAAGGCCATCCCTGTCGGTTAGGTGAATTGCCTCCTTACCTGCGGTAAAAAAGCGGATAGTGCCCTTAGTATGCAGGTTATAAACCGGGTTGTTAAATAAATACCGGCTGTATTTTCCTTTTTCAACTTTTACAATACTGTTCAGGTCTATTTTTACCAGGCGGGTGGTCCACAAGCCATCAAGCAGGATACTTTTGTTTTGCACCCGGGTACGGAAGTGCAGTAAAAACCCCATTATAATTGAAATGATGATAATGGCAAAACCCACCACCATCAGCAGATCGCCGCTTCGTTCGCGCTCGTCCGTAAAAAAATCGGCAGCAAAACAAAACATAGCCAAAGCCAAACGTATGGTAAGCGGAATAAATTCCCGGCCCAGGTATTGTTTTTCGGTAAAAACGGTCTTGTCGCTCATGCTGGTTTATACAATTCGAATATAGTTACTTTTTTGGTGTTTTTATTTACTTTATAACGTTCATCTAAGCGGTAGCCGCCAATCCATATCAGTTCGCCGTTACCATTAAACAACAACGGAATTTGACTTTTGGTATGCAACGGAATTTTTTGGTTGATAAAATAATCGCTCAGTTTTTTGCGGGTTTTCATGCCCAGCGGGTAAAAGTAATCGCTTTGCTGCCATTGGCGAATGCTTAACGGGTAAACCAGCAAGGCAGTATCAACCGATACAGCTAAGGGATTATCTTTAATAATAAGCGCGCTGTCATCATGCAATAAATTTAATTTATAATTGCCGTAGTGCACGGAATGGTCAGTTGATTGAATAAAAACCGTTTGCTGCTCATCGGTTTCCTTCCGGGTAAGGATGAGCTTATCACGATCCAGGATCAATTTAAACCCGGCTGTTTCAAATACCCGCCCCGGGTGTTTATCCAAACTGGCAATGATATCATCAACCGTAGTTTCGTTAAAACCGTATTCCTGCAGCAGGTTAAAAAGCAGCAACCGTTTAGGGTTTAGTTTTTTTACTTCGGCTAATGGTAGGTGCAACTCGTTTCCCTGTTTTATAAGCAGGCTGTTTTTTAGCTCGTCTAATTTCAACTCCAGCAAAACTTCCAGTTCCCTAAAGTGCTGCAGGTTATTTTCAAAAGTGTTTTCGAGGTTCGGGTTAAGCTCTTTTAGTTTAGGGATAACCTCGTGCCTTATTTTATTACGGGCATATTTTACAGATGCGTTTGAGCTATCTTCCACATACGCGTAGTTGTTTTTAGTAATAATGGCTTGTATCTCATCGCGTTTTAAAAACAGCAATGGGCGAACCAGCGCGCCATTTTTTGGTAATATGCCATGTAAACCCGCAATGCCGGTGCCGCGGGTGAGGTTTAACAATATTGTTTCAATTGCGTCGTTTTGGTGGTGCGCAAGCGCGATAACTGTATAATTGTGTTGTTGCCGTATTTGTTCAAACCATTGGTAGCGCATATCGCGGGCAGCCATTTGGATAGATATTTTGTTTTCGCCGGCGTATTTTTGTGTATCAAACTTTATCAAATGAAACGGGACTTCCAATTGTTGGGCCAAATCTTTACAAAATTCCTCATCGCGGGTTGATTCATCGCCGCGTAACTGGAAATTACAATGGGCTATGCCAAAATTTAACCCTGCCGCCTTTAATAAATGAACCATTAAAACCGAATCCATACCGCCGCTTACAGCTGCCAGCACCTTGTGAGCAGGTTCAAACAATGTATTTTGGGCTATAAAATCAGTAAAACGTTTAACAGGAAGCATCATCAAAATTATTAATTTAATAACCCCAACAAAAAACTAATTTTGCAACCGTGAATAAATACGTTTTAAGTTTCTTGTTTTTGCTGATTGTGGTGGCTGTAATGGGCCAAAAAAAGCCGAAAGTGACCGCCGCATCGGGTAAAAAAAAGTCGAAAATTACTTTGATCTCGTCAACAACGTTAGAGTATCTTAAAAACAATACCATTGCTAAGGTACATAACGGCGTATTTCAACAGGATTATTCCATACTGCGGTCAGATAGCGCTTACTCCTATACCGACAAAAATATGGTTGATGCTTTTGGCCATGTAAATATAAACCAGGGCGATACGCTGAATATTTTTTCGGACAAGTTGAACTACGATGGCAATACCAAACAGGCTATTTTAACGGGGCACGTTAAGATGGTAGATAAAGATGTTACTTTAACTACCGAGTACCTCACCTATAACACCGCTACGCGGATAGCTACCTATGTAGGGGGTGGCAAGCTGGTGAATAAAGACAACACCCTTACCAGTATAAACGGCTATTATTTTTCCTTTTCGCGCGATGCCTATTTTAGGTATAATGTAGTTTGCAAAACGCCCGATGCATTGATAAAAACGGATACCCTGCGTTACAATAGCGGCACGCGGATATCTTATTTTTACGGGCCCACACATATTTATGGCACCAAGGATAAAGACACGCTTTACACCGAAGACGGCACCTATAATACGGTTAATGAACAGGCGCGGTTCGGCAAAAAGAATTTATACTCGCAGGGTACAAAAACATTAAAAGGCGATAGTTTATTTTACGACCGCCTAAAAGGTTATGGGCGCGCGGTTAAACATATCACCTTTAATGATAACGAACAAAAAACCACGCTTAGGGGCGACCTGGGCGAATTTTACAAGGACGATGACCGCGCTATAGTAACGCAAAATGCTTATGCTATTTTTGTAGTAGAGGAGAAGGATACAACCAAAACAGATTCGGTTGCTCAAAAACTAACCGCGCCGGGCGATAAAAATGCGGTAAACAAAAAATCACCCGCACAAACCAAAACAGATTCGGTTACTTTAAAACGACTTGGCCTTGCTTCGGCAGCTAAAAAGCCACCGGTGCAAACTAAAACAGATTCGGTTACCATAAAGCGGATGGGCCTGGGGCAGGTTAATAAAAAACCAACGGTGCCTTCATCAACGGTAAAAACCGATGCGCCGGCAAGTAAAACACCACCTGCAAAAAAAACTGGGGCAGGTGACCTAAAAGGCAAAACAGACACCACACATAAAACAAAGCCCGGCAGTAAGGTAAAAGATAAGGCCGATACCCTGCATAAGCTAAAAGCTGATACGTTGAAACGGATTAAGAGCGACTCGTTGTATATGGCAGCCGATACGTTAGAAACACAAATTTTAACCTGGAAAGAGCTTAAAAAGCTACAGCGCGACCGGTTTGAGGCTAATAACCGCGATACCTCTATCAAAATTGTTAAGCATCTTATTTTAACAAAAGCACCAAAGGTTATCACGATCGAAGCGCCTAAAATGCCTGTGGATACCAGCTTTTACCATAAAGAGTATTTTGGAAAGCCAAAACCCAAACCGGTGCCGCCGCCGGTTAAAAAGAAACAGGTAAAACCTATCGACCCAAAAAAACTGGCTGCGGATAGTATCCGCAATAAGATCATGGCCGACTCGTTGGAAGTAATTGCCAATCATGGGTTGAAAGATACGTCGCGGGTACGTATTATCAGCGGGCACCATCATTCCAAGATATTTAAATCAGATCTGCAGGCTAAGTCCGATTCGATGTTTTACAGCTATGCCGACTCCACCATACGGATGTATGTAAAACCGATGATATGGACACAGGGCTCACAATTATCCGGCGATACCATATACCTGCGAATGAAGAACCGGAAGCTGGACAATATGGACCTGTTCCCGAATGCATTTGTGGTGAATATTGAAAAAAATGATTCGTTGCATTTTAACCAGATGGGCGGCACAATTATACACGGTACTTTTAAAGACAGCAAACTAAATAGCCTGCTGGTTACCGGCAATGCCGAAACGATAGCTTTTACGCGGGATAGCGCCACCAATAAAGTAACGGATATGATGCGCTCGTTAAGCAGCCGCTTTCTTGCAAATTTTGTAAAAGGCGAGTTTAACCGGGTAACCTATTATGTCAAACCCGATATCAGGGCGCTGCCGTTTAAGGATGCAAAGGAGGAAGATAAAATTTTAAAAGGATTTATCTGGAAACCTAAAGACAGGCCGGTATCAAAAGAATCTATCATAGGCAGCTATAAGCCGCCGGTTGTTAAAAAACCAGCATCAACAAAAGGCCCCATAAAAGGAACCGTACCCGTTAAATCAAAAACCACAGGCAAGCCAAAGCCGGGCGATAAAGTAACAACTACCCCGCCTGGCCTAAAAATGGTTAAGGATAGTGCGTTGATTATTAAACTGGATACCGCTAAAAAACTGGATACGCTGAAGAAAATACCGGCTGCAAAACCGAAAGCGGGTCAATAAGGTTAGACTTAGTTTTTGAAACCACTTAAGCCTCTCAGCGAGACGTCGAACATAAACATCTACGGTTAAACTTTGTAAGTTTTTTGGGACTAAAATGTTTGGTATATTTGAATAACATTAAATGAATATCTGATGGAAAATATAACTATTTCAGTTCCTCCATATATTGCCCGCGCTTTCGAAAAAGCAGATACATCGGTTAGAAGAAAAGCCGAAACCTATATCAACGCGTGGCTTAATGACTTTTTTAGTAAAGAACCGGCTAACGAGCAACTTTTTGCGATCATGAAAAAAGCCACTGCCGAAGCTAAGGCAAATGGTTTGACCCAGGAACAAATGAATGATCTGTTAAAAGATGAGGCATGAGTTTTGGGTGTTTGATACCAATACTTTATTGAGCGCTTTATTTAATGAAAATTCTACTCCCGGAGAAGCATTAAAAAAAGCGAGGCAAACAGGTACCTTTTTGGTATCGGCTGATACTGCTTCTGAATATTTTAACGTGTTTTCGAGATCAAAATTTGAAAAATATATCTCTTTAGAAACGAGAATGGCTTTTATTGAAAATATTATTTCAAACGCCCTTGCCGTAGAACCTAATGAGAGGATAACTGCATGTCGTGATCCAAAAGACAATAAATTTCTTGAACTGGCTGCAACTGCTGGTGCTTCCTACATAATCAGTGGAGATCAGGATTTGCTCATTTTGCATCCTTTCAATAATATTCCTATTTTATCAGCTATTGACTTTTTAAAAGACTTTTAATTTTTCAAAACCTTCAGAAGTCTCGCAGGCAAAATTAGCGCTATGGTTTTTTTGCTAAAATATATTCTCCCGATAAATCTGTCGCAGCTTCTAAGTCTTCGTCAAGCATAACCCTGGGACTTGTGAATGTCCATCTTATAATGGCATTGGGCCTCCTGTCCGCGCCGCGCCCATTGATCGTAATATTATACTTGATTTTTTGATTATCGTTAGCCATTATACCTATATACTTAATGGGTATAGCCAGTTCATAGGTACAATTACCTTCTGCATCAAATTGTAGCATGGCCTTAATATTATCGGCGTTATTAATGCCAATTATTTTATAATGATGATCGCGCATGGGTAAAAACCGGTAATACGGAGTTTCGGAATTAACGTTGGGGACCGTATCTGTAACAATATTTATTCCGTCTAATTTTATTTCCTTTAAGCTTTCCACTAAATCCTGGTTGGCTTGCGAAATGGTCTTTTTTTCCAATAATTCGGGTTGATTTTGTTTATTAAGCACACTCATGTTTTCAGAAAGCCTTTTACCGGCACTTGCCAGTATGCTCCTGGCTTTATTCATACTTAATAAGGGAAATAATACCATTGCTTTTTTTTTATTCGGCCCGCTTATAGTAAAGCTAACCCCGCCTTCCATCATTTTTTCAATAATGCGCGATTTGATTGCATGGATAACTAAATAGAGGTTATCATTATCGTTGGCTATCGTATAAAAAATTTCAGTTGCACGGTTATATGCTTGAAACTGATTGTTCCATTCAATAGCATTGCCATCAATTTTTATATCAGCCGGTGCACGCAAACTAACCTCCTGTTTGTTGGGGAGTTTTTGTGCATTAGCTATAGAAGAGATCAAAGGAATTAAAACCGCTAAAAACAGGTTGAACGTTTTCATAATGACAACTAATAGGATAGTTAAATGTACAGCCTAATTTCCCAATATACAATACCAATAATTAATTACCGATCTTTTTTTAAGGGCTGTTTAGGTTTTAAGTTCCATCAAAAATGCCACCATCTTTTCTACCGCCTTCGCCCGGTGACTGATGCTATTTTTTTCGGCCACGGTCATTTCGGCGAAGGTTTGGGTATAGCCGTCGGGTTGAAATATCGGGTCGTAACCAAAACCGGCGGCACCGCTTAGCGCGGGGCGGATGGAGCCTTCAACCGTGCCTTCAAAAAAATGTTCGATACCATCCCATATTAAAGAGATCACGGTACGGAAACGTGCCCTGCGGTTGGTTGCGTCTTTTAAGTTATCCAGCACTTTTTGGTTGTTGGCGGCATGATTGCCATGTATGCCCGCGTAGCGCGCCGAATACACACCCGGTTCGCCGTTTAGGGCATTAATTTCCAGT
>JABDBT010000084.1 GCA_013288465.1 Bacteroidota bacterium
CACTTCTTTTGAACGGCATCAGTTATAACCCCATCGCTATGCGGCCCGATCTAACAACTATAAACCGTGAAAGAAGATAAAAACCTTTGGATATTAGTTTTTGTATGTATCATCAATTCCGTTGGGTTTGGGATGATAGTGCCATTGCTGTATCCTTACGGCAAAGAATTTGGCATTACGCAGCAAACATTAGGTTTACTTACCGCCTCATTCTCAATAGCGCAGTTTTTTGCTACACCCGTTTTGGGCGCCCTTTCAGATAAATACGGGCGCAAACCGTTGCTGGCTATAAGCCTGTTAGGCACCTGTATATCGTTCATCATGTTCGCCGAGGCGCGCAGCATAGTAATGTTATTTGCCGCCCGCATACTGGATGGTATAACAGGCGGCAACGTTTCTGTTGCGCAGGCTATGGTATCAGATACCTCCACACCCCAAAACCGGGCAAAAAAGTTTGGCATACTGGGTTCGGCATTTGGGTTTGGGTTTATCATTGGTCCGGCTATAGGCGGGTTGCTGAGCAAGTGGGGCATTCAGGTTCCGTTTTATTTTGCCGGGGGTATTGCATTGATAGCCACATTATGCACCGTGTTTTTATTGAAAGAAACCAATCCGCGCGGTAAAATAGTAGCCAGCACCCGGTTCAGCTTTTCATCGTTTGCAACCGTATTAAAAACGCCCGTCATTGGTACAGCGGTGTTTATAGGCTTTTTGCTCACCATGGCGCAATTTACTATGATCATCGGTTTTCAAACCTTTACGGTTGATGTTTTAAAACTTAACCCTTCCAACATCGGCCTGTTTTATGCCGGGTTTGCCGTTACGGGCATTATTATGCAGCTGGCGGTGCCACTGTTCACCAAAGTAATTCCTTCAAAAGCGAGTATATTAATGTTCTCAACCGCGCTGTGTTTAGTAGCTATGTTTGCTTCGGGATTTACTGCGGCTTTCTTTACGTTCGCGGGCTGTATGCTGGTTTACGGCTTGTTTAACGGCCTGCGCAACCCCATGCTCAACTCGCTTATTGCCGATCATAACGACCCCGCCAAACAGGGGCAGGTGATGGGTATTAACCAGTCGTACGGCTCCATTGGGCAAACTTTAGGGCCAATAAGCGCGGGATTGATAGCGGTATTTGCAATACATTATATATTCTGGTTATCTTCATTCTATATTTTAATTGCATTTTTGCTAAGTTTTAGGCTCAAAGCCAGGGAGTAGAAGTCTTAAGTCGGGAGTTTTTAGTCAAGAGTCGTAAGTCTTTTGATATCGACTAAAGACTTTTGACTCTTGACTTAGGACTAACAATACTTACAACTAACACCACAGCCGATGCATCCAATCATTTTCAGAGAAGTACTATCCGTAACCATGATCCTCTTCGCGATCATCGACATTTTAGGCGCTATACCCGTTATTATCCAGTTGCGGCAGCGCGCGGGGCATATCGAATCGGAAAAGGCAAGTATTGTTGTATTACTGCTCATGGTAGTATTTTTATTTGTGGGCGATAAGCTGCTTGATATTATCGGGCTGGATATTGCCTCATTTGCCATCGCGGGTTCGTTGGTGATATTTATTATAGCGATGGAAATGATATTAGGCGTTCACTTTTTTAAGCCCGAAGATGATATGGCTACCACGGTTTCTATCGTTCCGCTGGCTTTCCCGCTCATTGCCGGCGCGGGCACCATGACCACCCTGTTATCCCTCAAATCGCAATACCAAACGCAGGATATTTTGATCGGCATCGTTATCAATACCATGTTTGTTTACCTGGTGCTCAAAAACGTGCAATGGCTGGAAAAACTGCTCGGCAAAACCGGCATTAACATTTTGCGCAAAGCATTTGGGGTGATATTATTAGCGATTGCGATCAAGCTGTTTAGGAATAATACGCATTTGTAGCCCCCCAGCCCCCTAAAGGGGGAGTAAGTAGGAGTATTATAATGAAAATATATATCGCCGTTTTTGTTTTTGTTGTATTCGCGTCAAATATTTGCCGGGCTCAGGTTACGATGAAAAGTATTCCACTGCTGAAGGAGTCAGCTAAAATAGATTCTTTAATATCATCTGTAATCGCACCTGAAAATTTAAAGGGTTTAAAAAACGGTTCTTGTATTTTATTGGCCTTAAATAAAACTAAATATGACGCAGGTTTTGTACAAGGAATTCATGCTATAATTCACAAGGGAATTGTATATGATTATGCAAATTTTAACCATCAGAAAAAACTTGGTTATTTTGAATTTAGAGGATATTTGATTTTTGTTTATGGCGATTCGGTAATGAATAAGTTCTTTTCATACACTAAATCAAGAAAACAATTTACTTTTATTAAACCTACTCCGAAACAAGAAATATTTACAATACACAACTTCATGAGTTGGGCGTTGTTCTATAGAGAAGGTGAATTTAATTACGGGGTACACTAATAATATTTGTCATCCTGAGTGCCAGCGAAGGATCTGCTACGCCATGCATATCGCCGACCTGCCAATTATAAAAGATTCTTCACTTTGTTCAGAATGACAAAATGAAGACAATCAAAAACTCCCCCTTTAGGGGGCCGGGGGGCTAAGTCGCGCCACAAACATCGTATCCGCCTTATGCTCATAACCCTTTAGCACCTTCTTTTCTTCCAGCTTTAACCCCAACTCTTTAACCAGGTAATTCACTACTTCCTCGTTCTCGGCTTTAAAGGCCGAGCAGGTGATATAAATTAAAGGCTTGCCCGGTTTCAAAAACTTAACCACGTTGGCAGCAATAGTTTTTTGTAGCCGCTGAAAAAACTCGAGTTTTTGCGGATCGAACTGGCTTATCATTTCGGGCGTACGGCCCCAGGTGCCGCTGCCGCTGCATGGCGCGTCGAGGATAATGCCGTCAAACTCATAATCGTGCAGGGTTTGGTCGATGTTTTGAGTAAGGTCGAGTACCTTTTTTTGGTATTTGCGCAGCCCGGCTTGTTGAAAGCGTTCATCAAGGTTGGCTAAAATAGATTCGCGGATATCAGATACCACCAGCTTAATATTGGGCTCATCCTCGTGCAGCAATAACGATTTACCGCCCGATGCAGCGCAGGCATCCCACCAGCTATCCCATTTTTGCGGCTTAAAAAAGTTGGCCGTTTGCTGTGAAGAATAATCCTGCACCTCATACCAATGCTGGGTAGGGAAAATGTTTTCTAAACGGGTGCCGTTGGGTAAACTGAGGCAGCCGTTGCCTTCATCCTTAAATATAATTTCGGCTTTATTAAGCTCGCCTTTTACCAAATGGTCGTACCCGTTATGTACATGAATAAACAGGTCGGGCTGGGTAAAAAACGATTGCAAAAAATCCGCTTTGTTAATATCTGCGGATACCTGCGCTATCCACGGGAAAATATCATTTAAGCTAAAATCGGGATAAGCGGTTTTAATGATGCCTATCTTTTCATCCAAAGTAAAACCTATGCAGGCCGCCCAATCTGGCTTAAAATGTTGCAGAAAAGAGTTAAGCTGTGTATTGCATAAAAACTCGGCAACAAAAAGGCGTTCATCGGCAGGCAGGTTGGGCAGCGCCTTGCCTAAACGGAAATAATTATACACCAACCGGTTGGCAATGCGCCTGTCGGTCGAGCCCATTTGTTTATTTTGACGGTAGAAACCGGGAAGAAATTTACCTAAAGGCGTTTCGGCCGGATACTCATCCAAAATTCGCTGAAACGTTTTAAGCTGGTTTATAGCCTTCATTCTACCGGTTTTAATTCAAAGTTAGCATATTGGTAAACATTTACGTGCGTATTTACCCAACCCAGGCCCGGTTTATGTGTAAAACGGAAAGAATTATGCAAGCCCGTAAAATCGGCCTTATCTAAATTTTTTATATCGCCGCTGCCAGCGCCCAATAGACCGCCAAAATACAGTCCCTCGTCAAAGCCTTTTAGGGCATACTCGGATGGTTCAACATGGTAGGTTTTGCGGTAGAGCTTTAAAAAATTGAGGGTAGCCGCCGCCTTATAATCCACCTTGTCAGATACAGTGATATGGGTGTTTAAACGTTCCAGCAGATCAGCCTTTAAAAAAGTAAATTTTTCCCAGCTGGGGTGCCCAAACAGGGTAATGTGATAAATGTCGGCAAGTGAATCTAAGGCACGTAGCGTAACCATTAAAAAGGCCTGGTTGGTTGAAGGTATTACAAACACATTGTCGCCGGTTAATGATAATTGTGACGATAAAGCGTCCAATTGTCCCCGCACAACCGTTAACTGGTTTACCACAATATGCTTTTTACCCAGGCTGTCTATCGCTTTTTTAAATGGGATGATATAGGCGTTGTCCTCAGTAAAACCCGACTTGAGTATGAATATTTTTTTAGGTTTCATGCTGCCGATAATATATTGCGCTGCCGCCCAGGCATGACAATCCAAAGGTGGGATAGCGGTAATTAAGTTTTGGTTTTTAAACATCGTCGGCTCAGAAGGGGCAAGGGGCGAAAGAATAGGCTTACGCGCGCCCGCCAACACCGCTGTAAAAGCTTTGATATCATCCGGGAAAACAGGGCCTACGATCAAATCGCATGCCCTTACCTGCGGGTTATTAGCCAGCGCATGCGACGCGGCTGTAGTCCCTTTTGAGTCAAAAAGCTGCAGCTTATAATTATATCCCTGCGCGGTTAATGAATCAAGGGCCAGTTTAAAACCCTGGTAATAATCAAGCGACAGGGTGGCTTGTTTAAGGCTCACATCGCTATAAGTTTGGCCCGGATTTAAATGATCCAATCCAAATGGCAGCAGCATAGCAATTACTGCCGCTTTTGGCGGCGGTTTTACAACCGGTTTTTCGTGTATGGGTTGTTCTACAGGTTTTTCGGCAGGAGGCTCAGGCCGGGGTGCGGGCCGCAATTTGGGCGAACACGCGTAAGCCAGCAACGCTATCCCTGCAAAAATTAACCACTTATTCCCACTCAATAGTGGCCGGTGGTTTCGAACTGATATCATATACTACCCGGTTAATACCTTTTACATTGTTAATGATCTCGTTGGAGATTTTAGCCAGCAGATCATAAGGTAAATGGCACCAATCGGCGGTCATGCCATCTAACGACTCAACCGCGCGCAGGCAAATAACGTTTTCATACGTACGCTCATCGCCCATAACACCTACCGACTGTACCGGTAAAAATATGGAACCGGCCTGCCAAACTTTATCATAAACACCGGCAGCACGTAAATTGTTGATATAAATCGCATCTGCTTCCTGCAAAATGGCAACTTTTTGTGGGGTAACCTCACCTAATATCCTGATAGCCAGTCCGGGACCGGGGAAAGGGTGGCGGCCTAAAATATTCGGGTCAATGCCTAAAGCCTTGCCTACACGGCGCACTTCGTCTTTAAACAAGGTATTTAATGGCTCAACAACTTTTAATTTCATAAAATCGGGCAGGCCGCCAACGTTATGGTGCGATTTAATAGTAGCCGATGGCCCCTTCACAGAAACCGACTCGATCACATCCGGGTAGATGGTGCCTTGACCAAGCCATTTTACATTCTGTACCTCGTGCGCGGCATCATCAAACACCTCGATAAACACACGGCCAATGGCTTTGCGTTTTTTCTCAGGGTCGGTTAAACCGGCCAGCGCGTCGTAAAAACGTTGTTTGGCGTCAATGCCCTTTATATTAAGGCCCATGTGCTGGTACGAGTCCAGTACCGATTGGTATTCGTCTTTACGCAGCAAGCCGTTATCAACAAATATGCAATGCAGGTTTTTGCCGATAGCATGGTGCAGTAACACGGCAGCTACCGATGAATCAACACCGCCGGATAGACCAAGCACTACTTTATCATCGCCCAGTTTTTCTTTAAGGGCGGCAATGGTGGTTTCTACAAATGAATCGGGTGTCCAGTCTTGCAGGCAGCCGCAAATATCAACCAAAAAGTTTTGCAGCAATTGCTTGCCGTCAATACTATGGGTTACTTCGGGGTGAAACTGTATGCCGTAGGTTTGTGTGCCTTTGATATGGTAAGCGGCAACTTTTACGGTATCGGTACTGGCAATAACCTCAAAACCGGGCCCTATATGGGCAATAGTGTCAGCATGTGACATCCACACCTGCGAACCTGTAGGAATAAGCTTGAATAATAGATTTTTATTATCAATAAATTGCAAATTGGCCCGGCCATACTCGCGTGTGCTTGATGGTAATACCTCACCGCCGTGAAAATGTGCTACATACTGTGCACCGTAGCAAACACCCAAAATAGGTAGTTTGCCATGAAACTTATTGAAATCAAAACGCGGCGCATCGTCCTGCCGTACAGAATACGGACTGCCCGAAAGGATAATACCTTTTACACTGCTGTCAATTTCGGGAAACTTGTTGAAGGGGTGGATCTCACAGTAAATATTGAGTTCCCTGACACGGCGCGCTATCAATTGCGTAAACTGCGAACCAAAGTCAAGAATGAGGATTTTTTCTTGCATGGGCAAAGATAGGATTTTGGTTGGAAAAGAGGGAAAGGAATTTCGAATTTCGTCCCGATAGTTATCGGGATCGATTTCGGATTTATAAGAATAGGATATTGTATATTGCGTTTTCAATTTGAAACGCCAACCAGCAGGTAAACTTCATGAGCGTCACAGTAACCTTAAACTCAACTATTACCTGCCCGGTTTGCGGTACAAGTAAAGAAGAAACTATGCCCGCCGATGCCTGTCAGTATTTTTATGAGTGTACCAACTGTAATGCCCTCTTAAAACCTTTAAGTGGCGATTGTTGTGTGTTTTGCAGTTATGGGAGCGTTCCTTGTCCGCCAATACAGGTTTCAAAATCTTGTTGTTAGTAGCCTATCTGTAGGTCGCTTTCCGTGTTGCGAAAGATTTGACAACTTTTTAAAAGTTGTCAAATCTAAAAATGCGTATCATTTCGGCACCGAATGCAACGCAATCCTGTTCCCTTCGGTATCTAAAAATACCGCCATAAAACCATAGGGTATTTCCATTGTCGGCACCAGTATTTGTCCGCCGGCGGCTTCAATTTTATCCACTACCTGCTGCACATCGGGGTTTGCATTTAAGTATATAAGCGGCCCGCTGTCGGCCGATGGTTTATGGAAACCTCCGCTATCGCAAATAGCTCCGCCAACGCTTGTATTAGGGTCTTCGGTGGGGAACAGGCGCATTTTTATCTGCGGCGTTTCCATGGTGATCATTTCTATATCAAAAATTGTTTCATAAAACTTTTGGGCCCGGTTAAGGTCGGTAGCGGGTATCTCAAACCAGCTGATCACATTTTTAAAGGTCATAATTCAATACAGTTTAAGGTTTTTATAAATTAATATTTTGTGTCTCTACTTTTAAAAATTAGTGTAATTCGAAATAATTAATAAGGATTCGTGTTTTTCAGATCTGCCTTATCCCCAAACTTCAGGTTTAACTTTGTATTCGCCACTAAATAACCTACCCAAAAAAGCAACACGGGTATAATAATATTTAGCTGCCTGGGGTATGCGCTTAATGCACCGCTTAACAACAAATAAACACCTGCAATTAACAAAACAAACTTTACAGGGAAAACTATTTTGCGCCAATTAAGTCCTGTTAATACCATACAAACTAATGATGCCCATAAAGTTAACGAACCAATTAATATATTTCCCAATATAGCGCCATCCTGGTAGGAATATGAGTAGGGGAAGTTGAACAACATCCTCGAAAAGTTATAGCAGTAATTTCCGGCAAATTTTAGGGGATGCATTTTGATGTTGCTGATGGCTTTTTGTTTAAAAAGTTCATCCTGTTTAACCTCGTCATTACGAATAATAGCCTTGAGCTCTGCCGAATGGTTTTTCTTTAAAATAGCAACCCCCTCTGCCGATTTAAAAAGTGTTGGATATTGATTGTTTGAAAGATTGGGCACTTTCCAATCGCCATATTCATGCTCATAAGGCGTGCTCATCCAATATAAACTCATTCCGCCCGAATTACCCCAGTAAAGCACCTTGCCTGTAATGTGATAGGTATAAGCTAAATAGGGCACAGTAACCGAAAAGGCTATCAACAATATGGTTAACGATTTTAAATAATGCGCCCTGTTTTTTTTGAAAAGGAGCGATACCAGGCAGGCAAGCAGGCAAATGATGATGACATAACCAAAAATGATTTTTGTTAAGGTAAGAAAGCCAAATACAAGGCCCGCGATGATCATGTATTTATTGTTACCCTTAACGTAATACAGGGTAACAAAATAAACTAATAACGATACTAAAAAGGTGGTAAACGCCTCGGTATATAAAATAGGCAGCATAGATAATGCATTAGGATAAATAGCCAACAAAAAAGCAGATATCAAGGCTGTTTTGTTATTGGTGACCAACCCTAACGCTTTGTATAAAAACACGATGGCCAGGTATTCATACAAAGCATTCATTAAAGTGGTATAAATATCGGGGATATGCAATGCCACAAATGGCATCAGGATAATAGGGTACCCGGGGCCGTTCCAAAGGTTTATATGTGCCGGGAACGGTGAGTAATAACCATGCAAAAGGTTTTTGGCAAAATCAACATACCTTATCTCATCGCCATATAAGCGGGGCCATTTATTATTAACGATGAGGTAGCCATAATACAAAAGAAAAGGAGAGAATATGAACCAGGGATTGCGGGTAAAAAGTTTCTTCATGATAAGCCTGATGGGCAAATAAAAGTACAATTTATTTTAACTTTTTTGCAGGGTCTATCATAAAGGGCCCAAGTGGACGGTAAAGGCTACCTTGTCGGGTATAGCTATTTCAACCCCGCTAACGGCCACACAATTTCATTAATAAAATGAGGATGAAATAACAAAGGCATGGGCACTACTATCCAAAAGAATGTCCAAACTTTGGCAATCACTTTATGTTGCAAAAACGTTATTTTATGAGTGGTTAACACTTTTTCAATCAATACCAGGCAACCCTGAATAATGAAATAGAGCAACGGCAACCCATAACCATAGTTTACCGGGACGCTAAGCGCCAGCTCATGTAATAAGCCCGAAAATGCAAAGGCTAACATTAAGGCTGCCGCGCTCCCGATTTTGTTTTTTAGCGGTCTAAATATAGCTATAGAGGTCATTTCACTAAAAGCGATGTTCCAGCGTTTGCTCCAAAATTCGGTTAGGCTTGTTGCTTTTGCAGGCTGATTAAATAATAAATAGGTATTAATCCCTTTAAGCCGCCACATGCCTGCACTAATACTTAAAAGACCAAAATGCAAAATCAAACTAAAGGCTACCAATAGAATTACAGTTACCAAAACATAGGTCAAATTAGGGTTCAATGGCAATAAGATTACTTTATGCGCCAGCAGGATAAGTAAAAACCCTGCTATGATCCTGCTAATACCAAACCGTATCATTGGCCATGCATTAGGTAACGGATCGGCACCCAGCGTTTCAAAAGGCTGCGCCCTCATGCCCGCCCATCCGCCGGCAAAAACCAACCAGTTATTAAACTTAAGGCTCAGTATTTTGCCCTTATAACTGTTTGTTACAGCAATAACTTTCATGCAGCTAAAGGTTGTTGCTATTATAGCTAACATCCGGATTATAGGGTGCTCCTGCAAAAAAATAAGATGTACCGCGAGGATGCTCACAATCAGCAGTAGCCAGTTTTGCATAATCAATGTTCGCTTTATAAATACATAACCGCAAAGAACAACAGCCAGGTTTATTAGCGCGAAATAAAGCAGATGAAGCAAGGTAGTTGCCATGGTTTAACTATGTTTATAATTTATATAAGATGCCAGGCTATACACAACGCTCAGAAAAACAAAGAGGCTAACCAATATGATCTCTGCAAGCTTATGCCATCTCCCTGTTGGGAAATCGGCCCTGTCAAAATAAAAGAACTGTATTAAAATCCTTGATATCCAATAAACAGCAATAAAACTGGTAACCAACATGGATAGGGTAGTGCCGTTTGTCAGCTCCTTAAAATCTAACGCAGAAACCAATCCAAAACATAAATTTATAACCAGTATATAGGCTGCATACGTCCAAAACATTTGTTTGATCAATGGGCGTACTTTGTTTAGCTCGGTGCGCCAGTTGAGTACGGTAGGTACGGCAAGA
>JABDBT010000085.1 GCA_013288465.1 Bacteroidota bacterium
GGGTATTAAAAGCGACCTGAAGATGGGAGATTGGGATGAATTAACTGCATACGGCTTACAGGGTGTAGCTTCTATGGCTGTTGATGAGCAATGGGCAGGTTCGCGTTTCAGACCTATCGGACAAGCGAAAATATCGGGTATCGGCAATGAAGAGATCAGGAAAAATGAATACGCCGCTTATGTTGATGTAGATAATAAGATAATTACTTTACCGGCAGATGTAGAGGACGCTTTGCAACGGTCGCCGCAGGCATTGGCATTTTACCAGCAACTCTCCTACTCCAACAAAAAAGAATATGTGCTTTGGATACTCACCGCGAAGCAGGAAAAAACCCGGAATGAACGATTGGGCAAACTGGTTGAAAAATTGGTTGCGGGAAAGAAAAATCCGGCTGAAAAGTAATAGATAAAACTTACGAAGTTTTAAAAACTTCGTAAGTTTCTATTGTAACAAAAAAAAAATTCAAAAAACACTTGCGTAACCAATTGGTTACTTATATATTTGTAACCGAACGGTTAATCATACATAAGTATTTACAATGCGCAGAGATGTTTTCCAGGCTATCGCCGACCCTACCCGAAGAGAGATTATCGACTTGCTTGCAGGCAAACAATTGAATTTGAATGCCGTAGCTGATAATTTTTCTATCAGTCGCCCGGCTATTTCCAAGCAGATAAAAATTTTAACGCAATGCGGTTTGGTTACCATTACCCGGCAAGGGCGCGAACATTTTTGCACTGCCGACCTAAAAAAGATGGGCGAAGCGGCAGACTGGATAGCAAAATATAAGGTATTTTGGACAAGCAAACTCGACGCGTTAGGCGAATTTTTAGAAAAAGAAGCCAAAACAAATAACCAACCATCATTAAAAACAGGCAATAATGAAAAATGAACCAATTGTAATTGAGCGCGTATATAACTCGCCCGTTAAAGCGGTGTGGGAAGCCATAACCGATTTAAACAAGATGAAGCAATGGTATTTCCCCATGCTGACCGAATTTGAACCCGAGATTGGATTTGAAACTATTTTTAATGTAGAGGAAGGTGGAAAAACTTATCCCCATATCTGGAAGATAACTGAAGTTGAACCGGGGAGAAAGATCAGCTATGAGTGGAAATTTGGTGGTTATCCCGGCAATTCGATAGTATCATTCGAACTATTTCCCGAGGGCGACGGCACCAGGATAATTTTAACCCATAAAGGAATAGAGACCTTCCGCGGCGACCTGCACCCCGAACTATCTGCACAAAACTTTGTGGAGGGCTGGACAAACTTTATTGGTACACATTTAAAGAACTATGTTGAGCAGGATACTGCTGAATAATATAACGCATCATTTAAATCAATTATTAAAACTTAATTATATGAAAGCAGAACCATTTGTGATTGAACGCACCTATAATGCACCGACTGATAAAGTATGGCAAGCCATTACAGATAAAGACAAAATGAAAGACTGGTATTTTAAACTGGAAGAGTTTAAACCCGAAGTAGGGTTTGAATTTCAGTTTACCGGCGGGTCAAAAGAACAGCAATACCTGCACCTGTGTAAAATAACGGAGGTAGTGCCCGGCAAAAAACTAACCCATAGCTGGCAATATGAAGGGTACCCGGGCCAGTCATTTGTAACCTTCGAACTATTTGATGAGGCGGGTAAAACCAGGTTAAAATTAACCCATGCCGGTTTAGAAACCTTCCCGCCGCAAAAAGATTTCGCGATAGAAAGCTTTACAAAAGGCTGGACCCATATTATCGGCAAATCATTACCGGAATACCTGGAAAAAAATTAGGCTTAAACCCCCGCAATCAAAGCTTGCGGGGGTTTCTTTTTTAAAGTTAAATCAGCTGACTATTGATTTAGCAACTTCTTTTTTTGAGCATCATATTCGGGCTTGGTTATCGCGCCCGAATCGAGCAATTCCTTTAACTTTTTAATTTCATCAGCAACAGAAGCAACCGGTTTTGTATTTGTTGTTGAGGCGCAGGGTACAATCTCGCACGCTGCAATTGCATCGTCAATAAACACGGTATATCTTATGGGGCCACCAGGGTTTACGCTGAAAAGATATTTATCAACGCCGCTAATGGTGGTTTTTCGAATGCTTTTTATAATAGCGCCAGCGTTTGCAAACTCTTTGGGCAAATTACGTACGCTGCGTGGGTTGGGTATAATACCATGATCCTCAAAATATAAAAACGAACCATCGGGTTTTGTTCCCCGGCCCAGTTTTACGGTATCATTTAAATGATAAGTGACACCATTTGAAGCTTTGTATTGGGTTACGGTTTGCGCCTTACTTAAAAAGGGGATTAAAAATATACTTAGAAAGAATAATCTTTTCATAATCATAATTACAGGTTAACGATGCGAATTTTTGTAAATATAGCCCATTTAATAATCAATAGTGACTTGAAGTGGTTAAGCATGCACAGGAGGTGTGGTGATAGCATTTCAAGGCAGCTTGAGGTACACCTAAGGCAGCATGAGGCAGTATTAAAATGATATTTTGGGGCCTTGAAACACTGCACCGGGTTTGCTTTTGCATGGATAACCGGCAGGGTTTAACATGTTATTTTTGGAGCATATTGCGTATGTTATAGCTGTATTTTAGCTATAACGAGCTATAAGAACAAAGCATTTTAAAAAGCGGGTATTTTTTTGTATCTTTAATGGTAAACCGCAATTCTGCGAGGTTTCCGATGGCGTTTTTAGCCTGATTTTTCAACAAAAAACACATAAAAAAAATAAAACTGAATTTGCCCTCAATTTTTGGGGGATTGAAGAGATTGTTTATGCACCTACGTTTTATATTCAATCAGTAAAAGCGCTCAATAAAGTAATAAGTATGTTGTATAATTTAATTAAATTTGAAAAACGAATACTATGAAAACTATTCAAATCAACAATGCTGTTTGGAAAGAAGGGGATTACTTCGTTGCCCAGTGCTTAAACATCGACGTTTCAAGTTTTGGCAATACCAAAGAGGAGGCCCTGTTTAATTTACAAGAGGCATTGGAATTGTATTTTGAAGATAATGAACATCCCGAAATTAATATTGTTGAGAAACCGGAAATTGTACGTTCTGTTCTAAAATATGCCTAAGCTTTATTCCTCATCCTACATTCTCAAAGTATTGGGTGAACATGGCTTTATCTTTATTTCTCAGAAAGGTAGTCACATTAAACTTAGGAAAAGTGATGATATAGTTTTAACGGTAATTGTTCCGGCTAATAGAAAAGAAATTCCTATCGGAACATTTCGTTCCATTTTAAGGCAGTCCTCGCTAACTGAGAGTGATTTTAAATAGCAAATATCCGCTTAAAAACGCTATTTTTGCGCCGAATGAAGCACATACGCAATTTTTGCATTATAGCACATATTGACCACGGCAAAAGCACGCTGGCCGATAGGTTACTTGAATATACTAATACCATTACCCAACGCGAATCGCAAGCCCAATTGCTTGACGACATGGATCTGGAACGGGAACGGGGTATCACCATAAAAAGCCATGCCATACAAATGGACTATGAACTGGATGGCCAGCAATATATCTTAAACCTGATAGATACACCGGGCCACGTTGACTTTTCGTACGAAGTTTCACGTTCTATAGCGGCCTGCGAAGGTGCTTTATTAATTGTCGATGCCGCGCAAGGAATACAGGCGCAAACCATATCAAACCTCTACTTAGCCTTAGAGAACGACCTGGAAATTATCCCGGTATTAAACAAGATGGACCTGCCCGGCGCTATGCCCGAGGAGGTTAAAGACCAGATTGTTGAACTTATAGGCTGTAAACGCGAAGATATATTGGCCGCATCCGGCAAAACCGGTATGGGTGTTCACGAGATCCTGCGGGCTATTGTTGAGCGTGTCCCTCCTCCTGTTGGCGACCCCGAAGCACCGTTACAGGCATTGATATTTGATTCGGTTTACAACTCGTTCAGGGGTATTGTGGCTTATTTTAAAGTAGTGAACGGCGAAATAAGAAAAGGCGACAGGGTAAAGTTTTTCGCTACCGAAAAACAATATATAGCTGATGAGGTTGGCACGTTAAAGTTGAAACAATCGCCCAAAGATGTTATTAAAACGGGTGATGTTGGCTATATCATATCAGGTATAAAAGAAGCACGCGAAGTAAAAGTTGGCGATACCATAACCCGTATTGACCGTCCCTGCGAAGCCGGCATACAAGGCTTTGAAGAAGTAAAGCCAATGGTATTTGCAGGTATTTATCCTGTTGATACTGAGGACTATGAAGAATTGCGCGATTCAATGGGCAAGCTGCAATTAAATGATGCGGCACTGGTATTTGAACCGGAGTCGTCGGCAGCTTTGGGTTTTGGTTTCCGTTGCGGATTTTTGGGTATGCTGCACATGGAAATTATCCAGGAGCGGCTGGAGCGCGAGTTTAATATGACGGTAATTACCACCGTTCCCAACGTATCGTATGTCGCCTATACTACCAAAGGAGAACCAATTACGGTAAATAACCCGTCGGACCTGCCTGACCCAAGCAAAATAGATTTTGTTGAGGAGCCGTATATAAAAGCCACCATCATTACCAAATCAGAGTTTGTTGGCCCGGTAATGTCGCTTTGTATTCAGAAACGTGGGTTTATCAAAAATCAATCTTACTTAACCTCCGACCGGGTTGAACTGATATTTGAAATGCCCATGGGCGAAATAGTTTTTGATTTTTATGATAAACTAAAAACTATATCCAAAGGCTATGCCTCGTTTGATTATCACCAGATAGGTTACCGGCAATCAGATTTGGTACGTTTGGATATTAAATTGAACTCAGAGCCTGTTGACGCTTTATCTTCATTAATATTCAGGGGTAACTCGTATGATTTTGGTAAAAAGATCTGCGAAAAGTTAAAAGAGTTGTTACCGCGCCAGCAATTTGAAATTATTATACAGGCATCCATTGGCGCCAAGATCATAGCACGTGAAACGGTGAAAGCCTTGCGTAAGGACGTTACGGCCAAATGTTATGGCGGCGATATATCCCGTAAACGTAAACTATTGGAGAAACAGAAAAAAGGCAAGAAACGCATGCGCCAGGTTGGTAACGTAGAGATTCCGCAGAGTGCATTTATGGCGGTTTTGAAACTTGATTAAGGCCCCCTAACCCCCTAAAGGGGGAACTATGGTGAGGGTTATACTATAAAATAAATTATCAAACTATTATTCCCCCTTTAGGGGGTTAGGGGGCATGGAACTACTCGACGGAAAATACGTATCAGAAAAACTTAAGGTTGAGATAGCTGAGGAAGCAGCTACAATATTAGCGGAAACCGGCAGGCGGCCACATTTGGTTGCCGTATTGGTCGGGCATGATGGCGGCAGCGAAACTTATGTTGCCAGCAAGATCAAAAACTGCGAAAAGGTGGGTTTTAAATCGACTTTGGTACGTTATGAAGATACGGTTACCGAAGATGAACTATTGCAAAAAGTAGCCGAACTAAATGCTGATGCTGATATTGACGGCATCATTGTACAGTTACCATTGCCCAAACATATCGACCCTGAAAAAGTAACTGAACGAATTGACTACCGCAAGGATGTGGATGGTTTTCACCCGGTTAATTTGGGGCGTATGCAACGTAACCTGCCTTCGTTTATTCCGGCCACACCTTATGGCATTACCTTAATGTTAAAGGAGTATGGTATCGAAACACAAGGCAAACATTGCGTGGTAGTTGGCCGCAGCAATATTGTAGGCTCGCCCATGAGTATTTTAATGGCGCGTAATACCTACCCCGGTAATTGTACCGTAACTATTTGCCATAGCCGCACACCCGATATTAAAAACTTCACTTTGCAAGCTGATATACTAATAGTAGCTATAGGCAAAAAGAACTTTATTACTGCCGATATGGTAAAAGATGGCGTTGTAGTAATTGATGTAGGCATGAACCGCGAAACATCAACCACAACAAAATCGGGCTTTAAATTATACGGTGATGTTGATTTTGACAATGTGGCCCCTAAAGCCTCATGGATAACCCCTGTACCCGGCGGCGTTGGCTTAATGACTATTATTGGGTTATTGAAGAATACATTGTCATCGGCGAAGAAAGAGGTTTATCGGTAGTTAAAGAAGTTGTAGAGGTTGTAGTAGTTGAAATGGTTTAAGCCAATAACTTTTACAACTACTACAACCTCTACAACACTTCCAACTAAAAATCAATCTTCAAATTCATTACCGATGGATTTTTTATTACATCATCCATATCGGCTATAAGGGTTACCCGCTTCCTGTCGGCAGATAGTATAGCTTTGGGGTTATTTACTTTCTTTACCGGTTTGGCGAAATTTAAAACCACTTTATAGGGCATATCTATCAACATAGCCTTAGCCATAGCGAAGGTTGACGCGGTTTTCTTTAAAAATGCTTTGAATTTTGTCTTGTCAATTACCCTGTAAAATTTATGCGGAGTAACTTCGTACGAATAATAATCCTGCCCTACAGCTAATTGTTGCGCATCGAACCCCTTCGCCTGTTTGGTGTTTTTTGCGACATTATTAAGTTGATTACTCATTGACAGTTTTGAAATGTGTTGCAGGTAGTATTGCAGGTCGGCAGCATTTTTTGCCTGGTGGCTAACACTCACCTTCATAATGCTCTTTTTAAGGTCCATTTTTATAGCCAAACTGCTGCTTTTAGCCATATTAGCCTCGTCGGCATTCATTTTCTGTTGAGTGCTGTCGGGCAATGCGCTGTAAAAATTTAACGTTGTGTCTTTTACCAGGCCAAATTGCGGAGTTTCTTTAACAGAATCGGTCATCAGGTTCATTAAAACAGATACGGCCTTGCCCATATCAAACCCATACACCACATTGCATGACCCATCCAGTTTAAAATCATAATGCTCCTCAATATCCACACACGAGGTGAAGCAACACATGATCAATAATACAAACGGGATGTAAAGTTTTTTCATCTGATCAAAGCTAACTAATAATTAAGCTTAAAGCAACAAGATAAAAGCAGAAAGCTTATAATCGATAAAACTGTGACATAGCGTATAATCACCGAAATCTCACCTTTCTGCTTTAACCTTTTACCTTTCGCCTCAAAAAACTACCTTTGCCCCATGGCACACCAGGTTCCGGAAGATGGCACGTTGCTTCCTTTGATGGAAGAGTTTTATACAATACAGGGGGAAGGATATCATACCGGTAAAGCCGCTTATTTCATTCGCCTTGGCGGCTGCGATGTAGGCTGTCACTGGTGCGATGTAAAAGAAAGCTGGGATGCCGAACTGCATCCGCTAACCGCCGCCGACAAGATAGTTGAAAACGCAAGCATCCATCCTTCTAAAGCTGTAGTAGTTACGGGTGGTGAGCCGTTGATATACAACCTGGATTACCTGACCGCGCAATTGCAGCAAAAAGGTATTAAAACATTTATTGAAACCTCAGGCGCTTACCCATTGTCTGGCAATTGGGATTGGATATGCCTGTCGCCAAAAAAATTCAAATCACCTACCCCTGCTGTTGCCCAACATGCCGACGAGCTTAAAGTGATCATATTTAATAAATCTGATTTTCTTTTTGCCGAAGAACATGCCCGGTTGGTATCGCCTTCGTGTAAGCTTTACCTGCAACCCGAGTGGTCAAAATCAAAAGAGATGACACCGCTCATTGTTGAGTATGTAATGAATAACCCAAAGTGGGAAATATCGTTACAAACACATAAATATTTAAATATCCCCTAATAAGTATTAAGTTATTATTTAATATCAGTAACTTAGAATACTGACAAATGTACCTAAGGGGATGAGAACTATAGTCCTGCTGATTTTTCTGCTTTTTTTAACCCGGATTGTTTACTCACAACAACCTTATTCAACTTCAAACAGGGAAGCTATAAAATATTTTGCCTTAGCTAATGAAGATCTGGACAATAACCTTTATGAGGAAAGCATTTTAAAGCTCCAAAAGGCAATCAGCAGCGACGATAAATTCATAGAGGCTTATGCGCTATTAGGCGATATATATCGTCTAAAGAAAAACACCAAACTAACGATAGAGACATTTAAAAAGGTTATTGCGCTTAACCCCGAGTTTAGCCGGGCAGTTTACATTAAATTAGGAGAAACCGAGGTAAATGACGCGCAATATGCCGAGGCGGAGCAACATTTGGAAAAATATTTAACCTATCCAAACATCCCAAAGCAGAACATTTTTGCAGCACAAAAACTAATAAACGATTGTAAATTCAGTATCGAAGCCTTACAGCACCCGGTTCCATTTAAACCGGTTAACCTGGGACCCGAAATTAACACTGGTGATGATGAGTATTCGCCGGTAGCTACTGCCGATGAAAAAACGCTGATATTTACCAGGCAAATAAACGGTAACGAGGATTTTTACCAAAGCATTAAAAAAGATGGTAAATGGCAAACTGCTACCTATTTAAGCGATAAGATCAATACGCCTAATTTTAATGAAGGATCAGAGGCAATATCGCAGGATGGTAAATTCCTGTTTTTTACCGGCTGTAACCGCCCGGATGGGCTTGGCCGGTGCGATATTTATATCGCACAGAAAAAAGGTAACGATTGGAGTAAACCATTTGATCTGAGTCCGCCGGTAAATACATCCGGCTGGGAATCACAGCCATCCATCAGCGCCGATGGGCGTACGCTTTACTTTGTAAGTAACCGAAAGGGTGGTTATGGCGGTTACGATATCTGGAAATCAAAATTAACAGATAAGGGATGGGGCGAGCCCGAAAATTTAGGGCCAAATATAAATACTTCTTATAACGAACAATCACCATTTATTCATGCGGATGATAGTACACTCTATTTTTGCTCAAACGGATGGCCCGGTATGGGTGGGCAGGACCTGTTTGTAAGTAAATTAGGTAAAGACGGCGTATGGCAGAAGCCAACAAACTTAGGCTACCCTATTAATACGAATGGCGACGAAAGCGGGCTAACCGTTTCGGCAAATGGCTCAACTGCTTACTTTTCTTCAAATAATTTAAACGGGCAGGGCGGCTTTGATATCTATACATTTGAAATGCCTGCAAAAGTAAGGCCTCATATAGTAACTTATGTAAAAGGTATTGTTAATGATGCCAAAACCAGGCAGCCGCTGGAAGCCGCAGTAGAAATTATTGACCTGCAAAACAACCTGCCTGTATATCGCGACTATAGTGATGCCACACAGGGCGATTTTTTAGCTACACTTACAGCCGGTAAAAATTATGGTTTAAATATTTCAAAAAGCGGCTATCTCTTTTATTCCGAGAATTTTTCGCTGATAGGGCATGAATCAAATAAACCATTTGACATTTTGGTTTTACTTGATCCTATCGAGATCGGCAATAAAACGATATTGAAAAATATCTTTTTCGATATTAACAAGTTCGACATTAAGCCCGAATCAAAACCTGAATTACAGAAGCTTATTGATTTTTTAACATTTAATCCCAACCTGCATGTTGAAATTTCAGGACATACGGATAATATTGGTAATGACCAGGCCAATCAGAAGCTATCAGAAAGCCGCGCAAAATCTGTTTACGACTACCTGGTTGCCAATAATATTGACCCTGCAAGGCTGGTATTTAAAGGATACGGCAAAACCCAGCCAATTGCATCAAATGACACTGAAGAAGACCGAAGCAAAAACCGCAGGACAGAGTTTAAAGTAATAGCGAAGTAAGCTGAAAGGTAAAAGCTTAAAGACTAAAGCAAAAAGCTTAAAGTACTATCGCAAAAAAGGTGGATACAAATTGCACCACCCTTCTATTATTTTAAGAAAACCGATCTTTAAGCTTTCTGCTTTTACCTTTCAGCTTAGTTCCCCATTTCAGAGATAAACTTGATGCGCATTAACTGCACCTCTTCGCGGGTATAATCGTCACTGCCTAATTCAACTAAAGCGTCATCAATCGAATCTATTTCAGCTGTGCGGAAGTAATCAAACACCTCGTCCTGCTTATCTTCATCAATAACCTCATCAATATAATAGTTAAGGT
>JABDBT010000086.1 GCA_013288465.1 Bacteroidota bacterium
AGTAGGCATCGGTATTCCAGTTTTTTAAACGCTTGCCACGCAGGTTAAAATCTGTAGGTTTATCGCCCATCCCAAAAAAGCTTTCTTCGGTATGGCATTCCTTGGTGCAAAAAACATAGTAACCGCCAAATTTTATATTTTCTTCCCAGTGCATAGGCGTAGCATCGGCACTGGTTATATTGTTATCACTATCAGAAAACGAAATAAAGAAATCTTTTTTGCGGATATGGCAACTTACCGCATCGGTACTTACCTTAAACTCAACCTCATTTTCATATAGCGTAAATGAAGCTGTTTTTTGGGCCAGCTTTGGCACGGCGTAGGAGAAATCTTCTAAAAAAACACCATGCGGCGCTAACCTTATGCGTATAATTTGGTCGGTTACAACTACAACCTCAACTTTGGCATCCCCATCAGTAAAGTAGAATTTATTCCCCACCTGGTCGGCATGATTAGGCACACCCAGGTACTTTTTTATAATAGGTTTTATTGATTCAGCAGGGTTATTAAGGTGATGGAACTCCTCTTCCTCCTCCAGTAATCGATTGGCTAACAGCTCCGGATCAAGTATATTATCTTCCATAAACAATTGTAAAATTCATTAAACCAGCAATTAAGGCCGATTATGAGGGCTAATAAACGATTATTATTCAATAAATGAAACCATAATTGAGCCAAAAAATGTAATAATTGATTTTTTATGAAAATGGCAAAATCGCTACATTAAAAACTCAATAAATAACCGCTTGTAGGCGGCAGGTATATATCCACACCCAATGCAATATCATTTGTGCTAAATTTATTGCCGTTGATAAGGTCGGTAAATTCTGTTTTACCGCTCAGTTTTAGCTGGCTCAACAGATCGGGCGGCAATATCACGTGTATATTTTGCTCACTACGGTTAAAATTACATATCACCAGTACCCGTTGTTTATCGGTATAGCGTACATACATATACATACGCTCGTTAAACCCGCTTTGTTGCTGATTGGCCACCATTAGCTCATAAAACCTGCCCGAACTTAGCGCTTCGTTATTTTTTACCGTGTTTAACAACCTGTTGTAGAAGGTATGTAACTGCTGCTGGCTTTGCGATAACTGCCCGCCGTCAAACTGCCCGTTGTTAACCCATTTTTGCAATTCGGGCACGCCCCAGTAATCAAATATACTGGTACGGCCATCATCGCCGCCAAAGCCTTCAACGCCTTTGCCCGGCTCGCCAACTTCCTGCCCGGCATATACCATTACCGGCCCGGTAGATAGGGTAGCCGTTATCAGCATACCCGGCACGGCATAATAAGCATCGCCGGCAAACTGGTTTGATGCAATGCGCTGTTCATCGTGGTTTTCCATAAACCGCAGCATGTGCCCGTCAATATCTTTGGTGTCTTTGTTCCAAACTTTATTAATATCCCATGTGGTTGCATTGGGCTGGTTGGTAACTAACCGTCTTATGGCATCATACAAGCCTACTTTATCATATAGGTAATCAAACTTGCCTACGTTAATATAGCTTCGATACAGGGCTGTATTATAAGCTTCACCAATAAATATCAAATCAGGGTGCGCGGCTTTTAATTTTGTGATCACCCAACCCCAAAACTCAAAAGGCACGTTCTCTACCATGTCGCAGCGGAAGGCATCCACACCTTTATTGCTCCAGTAGTTTAAAATATCATACATTTTGTTCCATAACGGCGGTATGGGGTCAAAATGCGTTGTATGCCCGTTAAGGTAATCAACCCCATAATTCAGTTTGATGGTTTCAAACCAGTCGTTTATATTGGGTGTGGCGCTAAATACATCGTTACCGGTTGCCTTAGCGGGGTTTTCGTCAAACTTACCATCCTTCATCGGGCTGGTAAAACCATCACCACCCGGATTATACCCCGCAGGTACCACAAACGGCTGACCGGGCAGGTAATAAAAATCATTTGTAGCCGAAAATGCTTTGGTTTTATCATCGTCTTGCCCAATATCATGCACACCGGCAGGCTTAACATCTGACGCGTAGGTACGCGCCACATGGTTAGGTACAAAATCCATGATCACTTTAAGGCCGTTGGCATGTGTCCGTTTAATGAGGGCCTCATATTCGCCCATGCGGTTTTTTACATCAACAGCAAGGTCGGGGTCAACATCATAATAATCTTTAATAGCATACGGCGACCCTGCACGGCCCTTCACCACATCCGGGTCATCTGCCTTTATACCGTACTGGGAATAATCGGTCATGGTAGCATGTTCAATTACCCCGGTATAATAAACATGGGTATAGCCCATGTTTTTAAGCTTGCGCAACGCTTTATCGGTAATATCATTAAACTTGCCTACGCCGTTTTCTTCGATAGATCCGTATATTTTATTAACTGTTTTGGCGTTTCCAAAAAGGCGGGGCAATAATTGGTATATTATTAATTTATTGTTTTTTGTAGAAGACATACGTACTTGTGGCATTTGTTGGGCAATACTTACTTGAATTGTCAATAATACGCTTAAAAAAATTATTGACCCGGGTTTCATGTATTTGTGTTTTTATAAGAGCAAGAACCGAGAATCAAGAGTCAAGATAAAAAAGTAAAATTCTCTCTTTTTTATCGATTTTCCCGCTGCTTTCTTGGTTCCTGGTTCTTGAATCTTGGTTCTCTTATCAGGCTTTTACCAATTGTTCTTTATCATGCACCAAAACCGTAATATCCTTACCCGAAAGTTTTTTAATATCAACGCTGCCCTTGCTTACCTTCACATTTAGTAAAGTACCGCGGAACCCAACATTGAACGAGAACGATTGCCATTTTGCAGGCAGGAAGGGGTTGAACGAAAGCTTGCCATCGCGCACGCGCATCCCGCCAAAACCTTCTACCACCGCCATCCAGGTACCGGCCATCGAGGTGATATGGCAGCCGTCTTCGGTATCGTTGTTATAATCGTCAATATCCAAACGGGCGGTGCGCAGGTAAAACTCGTAGGCCCGTGCCTCATCGCCCAGTTTGGCTGCTAATATGGCGTGTACACAAGGCGAAAGTGATGATTCATGTACCGTCCTCGGTTCGTAAAAATCAAAGTTGCGGCGGATAGTTTCGATATCGTACTGATCTTCAAAAAAGTAGATACCCTGCAATACATCAGCCTGTTTAATATAGCAGGAACGTAATATCCTGTCCCAGCTCCATTTTTGATTTAAAGGGCGATCGGCCGCAGGCAAATCCTTAACCAATATCTGCTCTTTATCCAAATAACCATCCTGCTGTAAAAATACCTGCTGCTTTTCGTCATAAGCATAGTACATTTTTGCAATGATGTCTTTGTACCGGGCTGTTTCCTGCGCTTCGTTAAAATTAATTTTGTTTACAAGCACGTTGTATTTACCGCTGTCAATAGCTTTAACTATAGCAATAGCTTCCAGCGTATATTTCATGCACCAGGTAGCTAAAGTACTGGTGTACCAGTTGTTATTGATGTTGTTTTCGTACTCATTCGGCCCGGTTACACCCAGCATTACATATTGCTGCCGTTCGCCCGACCAGTTAACCCGCTGCGACCAGAAACGTGCTATGCCTATCAACACTTCCAGCCCGTAATCAACCAAATAGGCTTCATCGGTTGTATAACGCACATAGTTAAATATGGCATAAGCAATGGCGCCATTGCGGTGTATCTCCTCAAAAGTGATCTCCCATTCGTTATGGCATTCGGTGCCATCCATGGTTACCATGGGGTATAAAGCAGCGCCGTTGTTAAAGCCTAATAATTTGGCATTATCAATTGCTTTGCCCAATTGTTTGTAGCGGTACAGTAACAGGTTACGCGTTACTTTTTCATCAGCGGTTGACAGGTAAAAAGGCACACAATAAGCCTCGGTATCCCAATAAGTTGAGCCGCCGTACTTTTCGCCGGTAAAGCCTTTAGGGCCAATGTTGAGGCGGTCGTCCTCGCCCGTATAAGTTTGGTTAAGTTGGAAAATATTAAACCGTATGGCCTGCTGTGCCGATGCATCGCCCTCAATAATAATATCGTTATGTTCCCATTTTTTGACCCACGCGGCGGCTTGTTCGGCCAGCATGGTTTCAAAGCCTTTGGTACTTATACGGGCTAAGGTTTCGTTTAATTTCCCAACCAGTTCATCCGCTTTATAATTTTGTGAGGACAGGTTAGCGGCATATTTAACGATAGTAACGGCTTTTCCCTGCTCTGCCTGCAATTCAACTTTAGCGGCTATGTATTTTTCCTTTTCTACCGGTTGTGCTGTAATATTAACCGGTTTGCCACCCTGCGCAATAGTAAACTTCATGCCGGTAGCTACTTCAAAACCGGTTTTTTTGGTGCGCATTTGTATATAGCCGCCATCATTCCCGGCTTGCTTCTTCACCTCGTCCCAAAACTTTTCATCATAGTTCGAGTCCTTGTTTACAACATCTCCGTCAATAAAGGGTGTAATAGTTAAAGTACCGCTGAAATTTAATAGGGTAATGGTATATTTTATTGCCCCGGCTTCATCATCGGCCATACTGCAAAAACGGATAGCCTCTACCTCAACCGATTTACCGCTTTTTGATTTGGCCCTGAAATTACGCTTGAGGTAACCCTCCTTCATATTCAACTCGCGCCTGAAATTGCTTACTTCGCATTTGGCCAAATCCAATTGCTCACCGTTAATTAAAATATCAATGCCCACCCAGTTGGCCGCGTTAAGAACCTTGGCAAAATATTCGGGGTAGCCGTTTTTCCACCAGCCTACACGGGTTTTGTCCGGGTAATAAACCCCGGCCACATAATTGCCCTGCAAGGTTTCGCCGCTGTAGGCTTCTTCAAAATTTGCCCGCTGGCCCATGCGGCCATTGCCCAGGCTAAACACACTCTCGGCTATTTTATGCTGATGCGGATCAAACCCTTCTTCAATGATCTTCCACTCGTCTATTTTAAAGTATTGTTTCATGCGAATATCAAATTTGTTATGGCAAGGAGCAGGGCGGTTGGCGGATAGAACCGGAAGTCATTACCCACCAACCGCCAAGCTCCCCGCAATGACATAGTTTATAATTTTAACCGTTATAACATTTACAACCTCTACAACTCTTCCAACTTAACTACACTCATCTCACTCAACCCGCTCACCACCAAATTAGCGCCTGTTAGCACTGTTGGCGATCCTATGCCCACTACCTTCATGCCGCCGTTAATAGCTGCTTCAACGCCCGCTATCGCATCTTCAAATACTACGCAATCGGCAGGGGTTACTCCTAATTCTTCAGCGCCTTTTAAAAACACTTCCGGGTCGGGTTTGGCTTTGCTTACTTTGTTACCGTCGATAATAGCGTCAAACAGGTTTACCATGTTGATCTTCTCCAGTATGGTCATTGAGTTTTTACTGGCCGAACCTAACGCCGTTTTTATCCCGGCATCGCGGCAGGCCTGTACAAATTCTTTGGCGCCGGGCAATATTTCGTCAGGTTTCATCCGGCCTATCATATCCACATACCAGGTGTTTTTGCGGGTGGCCAGTTCCTCTTTTTCGGCATCAGTTTTGGTAACCCCGCCAATATTCAATATAATTTCTAACGACCGTACGCGGCTCACGCCTTTTAGCAGTTCGTTTTGTTCTTCGGTAAAGTCGAAACCCAGCTCATTGGCTAAGCGTTTCCAGGCTTTATAATGATAAACCGCGGTATCAACAATAACACCGTCGAGGTCAAAAATACAGGCTTTTATTTGGTTCATAATTGGCCACAAAAGTTATTAAATAAAATTAGTTATAAACTTTATTTAAAATAATTTTAAGCAAAATGCCCCGTAGCGTTGGTACAGGGCATTTTTTAAGGGGAATTATTTAAATTATTTACGGGGTGAATGATTGAAATGGGAGGCGAAAGTTTAAATAGCAATGTATTTAAAATCCCACGCTATTACCCAAATATCAATTATTCAATAAATTTTCTACTTCGATTTTTAGAATAGGAAGGTGCTTTATGACAATGCTCCAGATCATATCGTCAGACACCGAGTCGTATCCATGTATGATCCTGTTCCTGTTATCAACTATTTTTCTTGAGTTTGAAAGTTGAAACCCCTCATCCTTTTTTAATATTCTGTTTACCGCCTCACCTATAATTTCAATATTCCTTTCAACCGCTCTTTTTGTTCTGAGATCAGCCTGAAATACAATGAAGTTTTTAGGCCGGTCAACGAAAAAACTATCAATTTCATTGATTGCCTTTAATATGTCGTAAAGCCAGGTTTTTATTTCAATATCCATAAATAAGCTGGCGCTGTGAATCAACAACTTGTTTAAAATAGGGGTTTTTAACCGCTTTTTCTTCTAAGAGGTCAACCGGCCTTTTAAGTATATCTTCGAGCGAAAATTTTAGGGAATAATAATTATCAGCATATTGTTCAACTTCCACCGGTTCAAAGTCAACAATAAAATCAACATCACTTTTTAAATTGAATCTATCTGTTAAAACTGAGCCGAACGCATACAAATGCTTTACTTTATGTTGGGCACAAAGTTCTTCAATATCCTGCAGGTAGGTTTCCAGTTTAAGCAATTTCATAATAAATCAAACTTACGTGTTTAATACAATAGATACAAACCGGAAGCAATACTTACAGGTGAATCGCTTTTAAAACCTGCCGGCTGTTTTACCCTATCCTCCTCCTTCCCCTAAATTTAGGGGAAGGTATCGCACAGGCCTGTTACCTATCAATTTTTTAGACTAAAGCTATTTGAAAAGCACTCAAAACTCTTAAAAGCGATTTCCCTGGCAATACTTAGCGTTATGGTATTAATTTCACCAATCCAACTTTATCAATGATACCCCCTGCCGTGGCAATAAGCTATTTAAACTCACTTTGCCATTCACAACATTTACTTTACCCGGTTTTGTCATAGCCTGCAATTGCCCGGCTTTTTCCAGCTCGTTAATTTGTGCAAGTGCGGGGTTTTGTGGCGAGCCCATTTTTTTCCATACCTCGTACGAGTTACTGTGCTCCTTATCTACCCTATACTCGGTTACCGTTACTTTTTGTGCAGGCACACCGCTTATACTGATCTTTACGGGTTCGCCTGCGCCTTGTTTATCCTCATCGTGGTAATTCCATATCATTACCGTGGCCGAATGCTGGTCTTTCGCGGCCAGTACGCCGATATCCGTTTTTACACTTCTGAAACCCGAATCCATAACCGTTTTAAGCGGGTACATCCGGTCGCTTTCTGCTTTTACCTTGTTGCCTTTCATCATGCCAAACATCCTGAAAACATTCAGCACGGGTTTATCAACGCCATTGGTAGCCAAATCGCGGTAGCCGGCAAACCAGGGCTGGTTTTCAAACTCAAACGACCAGTTTACCGAGCCCACTAGGTTTTTTTGATATTCATCGGCCAATTCATATTCACGGGCAACGGTAGCCGCCGTATAGCTTGAATACATGGTTCCGTTACGGTAAGCATTTTCGGGACTGGTAGCCATCCCGCAGGCCGCGCACCCTTCCGGGTCCGATTCGCCCAAAATTATCGGGATATTTTTCAGTTCGGGGAAATTGCCGATCACTTTAAAATTATCCTCAATATTATGCAGCTGCCTGCTGCCATTCATCACCACTATACCATTAACCACCTTTGGCGACCCTTTGGCATGAAACGATACCATATCCAACGGCGACCCTATTTTGCCCGTTACATAATTGGTATCGCGCAGGCAATGCTTTAAAAACGCGTTTAAAAATTTCATCCCACCGCCGGTTACGTCGGCCCCGCCAATCTTCGCCGTTGGCAATGCCCGTTTTAGTCCATTGGCTGCGTAATCATATAACTTACAATACTCGGGCAGGGTGCCCCCGCCAGTATGAAATATCCGGCTCGTTCCACACTTCCCAATACCAGCTTTCCACCTCTTTTTTGCCATAACGTTCCACACAATGCTTAACCCAATGGTAAACCAGGTCGCCCCATTTTTTATAATCTTTTGGCGGGTAGGCCCAGCCAATACCAAAATCTTTATCGGGCAAGCCCGGGTGCCAGTGCAGCCTGTACGGTTCGGGATGGGTTGATAATGCCTGCGGCATAAAGCTCAATTGTGCCAGCGGCTTTATGCCCAGTTTCATATAGGTATCAAAAATGCTGTCAACAATGCGGTAATTATAAACCGGGTTACCCTGCGCGTCTTCCGTATAAATATTGGTCGATCCCCATTTCAGGTCGGCCAGTCCATCGCCCGTTGTTAGCAGGTTATGCGTACGCACATGTACCGGCACCGGGCTTAAAGCGGCCAGTTCGGCAAGTAGCTTTTTGCCGTCCCTCATATACGTATAATTCGGCTCATCGTGCCCAAACCACGCCCAAATGGGTTTCATAGGGCCGGTTTCGGTTTTCAGATCTACCTGTATATGGGTTAAGTTTGCTATGTTATTTTGGGCAAGAGCGAAACCAGGACCTAATATGACTATGAGACCCAGACCGATATATTTAAGGTATTGCATAGTGCAATTTATAGATTTTTGATAGGATAATTGTCGGCTTGACACTGTTTATTTTAAGGACACTGAAAAATATCGCTGTGTTTGGCTTGTCGGCGAATACTCACCCGACCTACGCTACACTGGGTCACCTTCTCTTTCGCTGTGCGATAAAGAGGGGTAGGAAGACTTTTATTTTTTTAATGCGCCTGCCCTGATAGAAACTACAAACGGTTAGCTAAAACAACCCCAAACCACTATATTTGAATAACTCAAACCCAAATATGAAAACCACATTTTCAATTATCGCAATCAGTTTATTTTTCATTACCGGTTATGCCCAGGTAAGAAAACATACTACCGCTAAAAAAACGGCGCCCGGTACGGCCCCTTTTGTTTTACATACGAATTCCGACTCAACCAGCTATGCCATTGGGATGAGCTTAATTAAGGAGCTGAAAGCCCGTGGCATTACATCGCTTAATTATACCGCGCTTAATAGGGCTATAACCGATGGTTTGGCCGATAAACCCTACAACCTCACCCTTGACCAGGGTAAGGCGGTTATTTCAAATCACCTATATACCGAGTTTATGGCCAATGCCGTGCAAGCCAATAGCTTTATGGCCGACAATAAAACCAAACCCGGCGTAATCACTTTGCCCAGCGGTTTGCAATATACGGTGTTGCGCGAGGGTGCCGGCCCCATGCCTAAAGTAACGGATACGGTTACGGTAAATTATGTAGGCCGCTTAACCAGCGGCAAAGATTTTGATAACTCGTATGCCCGTAACCAGCCCTTAGTGCTCAATGGCATTGTTAAAGTTATACCGGGATGGATACAGGGCTTGCAATTAATGAATACCGGCTCCAAATTCCGTTTCTTTATCCCGTACAACCTGGGTTATGGCGACAGGGGTGCAGGCGGCGGGACTATTGCGCCTTATAGCGTGCTTGTTTTTGACGTGGAGTTGTTGAGGATTGGGAAGTAGGGGGGATGTATCCCTGTATTTAATTGTCCTTCGAAAAGTATTTTGTTGTAAATGAGAACATCACGCCGCTCAATTGCCGCGGAGGCTGTTACTTTATGTCTTGATACAAAAGTAACCAAACCTAGCTTAGCGACTCATGAACACCACTGAAAAACAAACAACAAGTGAATAACATCAAGTCAGCAGAAAAGCTTCTTTGCCGCACGGGCCACTGCGCTGCAAATAAGGCAGAACCTGGGCTGCAAACAATTGCCCTGCTTCGCTCGCACCGGGCATGTGCTTCTGCAAATATTTGCTATGCCCTCCCAGCGCTCATAGGCCACCATTGTTCTGCCTGATTTCGTCCGAAGCTTGTCTGCTGACGGGTTTATTTAAAGCTACTATTAAAGGATACGGATTACACCGTTCCTTTGCTCTATT
>JABDBT010000087.1 GCA_013288465.1 Bacteroidota bacterium
CTCCGAACGGGTAACGGTTCCGTGTAATTCAAGCTCGATGCCGCGGCTTGTCATCTGGAGCTGATTGGCATATAACGACGTAAACCCATAAGTGGGGTCAATCGGCACTTGCCCTAACAAATCCAGACTTTTGCGCCAGTACACATCAAAACTACCGCCAATCCTGTTATTAAACAAGGAAAAATCCGTTCCGAAATTAAGAGTCTTTACCCTTTCGGCGCTTAACAGCGGGTTGGCAGCGTTTGCAATGCTTGCAAACGGAGAGCCATTGATCGGGTTGGTAGTAGAACTTGGGGCAATGATGAGGAAAGGTGAAGCGTTGTTATTGATATTTCCGTTAAAGCCATAGGTTGCCCGGATATTCAGCGCAGATATCCATGTTCTTTCCTTTAAAAAAGATTCTTCCGCTACTCTCCACAATCCGCCAAATGAAAATAGTGGATTGTTTTTAATAGCTGCATTGGAACCAAAAAGATTGGAATTATCTTTTCGTGCGCTGCCCGATATTGAATATTTGCCATCATAAGTATAGGTAAAATTGCCGAAAATGGAGGCGTACCTGTTGGTTAAATTAGCAAAAGTCTGTGAGTAGGGAACCCGGCTGGTGGATGAATTTACCGTTTTATAGTTGGTGGTATAGCTTGGCCCAATGGATGTTTGCAACCTGTCATCATACCCATAGGCGGTATTTGCAAAGGATGTAGCTACGGTTTGACGAATCTCCGCGCCGATAATGGCATCAACCCGGCTCTTCGCCCCGAAATTTGGACTTAAATTCAGCTGTCCCCGTAAATTATAATTGTCCTGATCTGTTTCTGACTGGTTCAATACACCACCTTGAGGAACGCCGTTAACGTGGGTATCAATGGTGGTGTAGGAATTAACCAGGTTTCTTGCATAATAGGTGTTCGGGTTGTAATAGTTTCTTGTTTTATCATAACCCTTTTCCATCATATACTTTACATCCGCGCTCAGTACAGGTAAAATCTTATAATTGATACCTGATGTAAGCCTATAGGTCAATGATTTTTCGGTATTGTCTGCGTTTGAAAGTTCATTTAGGTAATTGTAGGTCCAGGGCAAAAAGCCTTTGGCTTGTAAGGAGTCCAGGGTACTTTTTTTAGCACGGTAATAAAAATTATTCGAAGCCCCGCTCGAATTAACTATTTGGTCATAAGGCAATAGAGTATTTGAACCGGGCTCCAACCCCGCTAACCCAATGCCATTATTTTTATCCTGGAGTATTGTAACTTCAATATTATTGGATACTGTTAATTTATTGGTGATCCTTGTCTCATTGTTGAAATTAACGGTAAGTCGCTGCCCGGCATTATTTACAGCATTTGGCAATTCATTGCTATATGAACCTGATAAGTAACTCCGGGAGTTTTCTGATCCGCCGCTTATGGAAATATTATGCTGCTGTGAAAATGCATTATGCAGGATATATTTGGAGTACTGGTCAAAAACATTGTTTTGACCAAGTTGCTGGGCCTGTTGATCATATTGGGCTTGTGTGATCCTGCCTGCTTTTAAATCAATGGCGAGTTGCGTTCCTGTTGAAGTTGGCGGCGGGAACATCACTAATGGCGAACTTGCCAGCGGCAATATGCCTTTGTTAACAAGCTCCTTTTCAAAACTTAAATAATCGGCAGATTGAAGTACAGGTAGATAACTCAGCCGTGGGCTGGTGCTGAAAGTAAATATACTGGAATAACCTACCTGAGTAGGGCTATTAAATTTACCAACCTTGGTTTGAATAACCAATACACCATTGGCGGCGCGAACCCCCCAAATAGAGGCTGCTGCTGCATCTTTTAATACAGTGATGCTTTCAATATCGTCCGGGTTTATATTTACCAGGTCCAATTCTGTTGGGAAACCATTTAAAACTATAAGCGGAGTTTTATTGGCATTGATGGTCGATGTTCCCCTGATCGTGAATTGATCGCGGTTAGGAATAAGGCTTCGATCCGGCTGACCTACCGTAACCAACAGGCCGGGCACATCACCTTCAATTCTTTCTAAAAGGTCCGGTGCCATTCTTTTTTCAATATCTTTAGAAGTGATCACACCATAAGAGCCGGTAGCTCTTTCCTTAGGTATAGTTTGATAGCCGGTGCTGACAGTAATTTCATTCAATTTACTGGTTATGGATTTTAGCACAATGCTTATTTTATCTGCGTTTTCGCGAGATATGGTTAATTCCCTTGGCACATAGCTAACATAACTAATTACCAGGGTGGTGCCCATTTCTATATTTTTTATAGAAAATTCTCCGCTGGCATTTGTGACTGCAAGTATTTTGCCGTTTTTCACCCTGATACTGGCACCGATCAAAGGGGTACCGGCCGAGTCTGTTACCTGCCCGTGTACGTCAACGGGTATAGCTAATATATCCTTTATCTTGTCTATAAGGGATTCTTCTTTCGAAGATATCACGACTGATTTATTCTCTATAGAAAATTCCAGGGGCTGACTTTCAAATATCTTTTTGAGCGCCTCATTTAATTCTACATTTTTAACATTAATGTTTACAGAATTTGCGTCCTTTAAAATAGACGATGAAAAAAGAAAATCACACCCTGTTTGTTTACGTATCTGGTCAAATACAGAAACTAATGGCGCGTTCTTTACATTCAAAGTAACCTTCTGAGCAAAAGAACGCGCACTTACCTGCAGGATAACTGTGACCAAAAGCAGTGTGGTGATCTTCATAATCAACAAGACATTAGCGATACGGCCAGGTGGCTGCACCCTTTTTTTTGAGTAAAAATTGTACATTTGTTTAGCATGGTTTTATGCGTTATACCTTTTTCATTTTCCGATGGGCAGGCAAACGCTGTTGATCAATAGTTTTAATTAATTATTAAGATGATCCAGGCTTTAGTCATCCCGGCTCCAACCGGGATGGCTTTTTAAGTAAGGATAACCTTAGAATGTAGAATTTACTGCATAACAGTTATCCTCCTTCCCTCTATCTTAAAGTGTATCTTTTTGGTTTGTTCAAGCATTTTTAATATCTCTGAAATATTTTTAGACCGTGAAATTTTACCATAGAATCCTTCATCTGTGATATTGCCATTATATTGGATTTCTATGTTATACCATCTGGAAAGCTTACGCATGATACTTTCGATCTTTTCATTGTTAAAACTGAAATCGCCATTTTTCCATGCTACTGCTTCATCTGTATTTGCCTCAGTTACCATAATACCGTTACCCGATGAACTTACTGCTGATTGCTGGCCGGGCTTTAATAGCTGTTGTTCATTTGAGTTTATTTTTGAAACCCGCACTGAGCCTTCAAGCAGCGTAGTTTTTATTACCGGGTCATCGCTATAAGCACTAATATTAAAGTGGGTACCTATGTCTTCAACCGTTTGGCCGGTGGCAACCACACGGAATGGCATACGGGCATTGTGAACGACCTCAAAATAGGCCTCCCCGCTAATCAGCTCCACTTTACGCTCGGTACCGGTAAAACTTTCAGGGTAACGGATAGATGTTGCCGCGTTTAGCCATACTTTACTGCCATCAGCTAATTTTAACTGGTACTGGCCTCCGCGCGGAATGGTTAAAGTATCATAGACCATTTTTGCATTTGCCTTTACACCGGTATAAACCAATTGGCCATCGGCTGTTTTAGCAATTTTACTGCCGGCCTGTTGCATTAAACTCCCTATGGCAGCATCGGTAACCGAAATTTTACGCCCGTTAGCTAAGGTAAGTATAGCTTTATTGCCTCCGGGCGCTATGTCATGAACTTGCGCTACCTGCAGCGCTGGTTGTTTTTTGTGCAATAAGAAATAGGCTCCAACCGAAAGGAATAATAATATAGATGCCGCGGCGGCAATGCGGGGCCATAATACCACTTTACGGTGTACGGTGGCAGGTTGTGGTAAATTCAACCATATCTCTTTGCTTATCTCTTCAATACGTTCGTCCGAAAGGTCAACATCTTCATTGTTAAACATAAACAGCCATTTTTCTACCAATGCCATTTCGACATCGGTACATTGGCCTGCTTTATATTTACTTAATAATTCTTTAGCTTGATGATATGACATAATGTATAATGCTAAGTAATAATGTAATGACGGGCAAGGGAGGGGGTAACATGCAGATGAAATATAAAAAAAGTTAACTTTTTTTATTCCGGGAGAAAAATCGGGGAAAGGAAATTAAAATTTGGTCAGGAAAACAATGAAAACAATTAGCCCAAGTTTCGTTTTTAACCTGAATAAGGCATTTGAAATTTGCCTGTCAACCGTTTTTTCAGAGATCGCTAACCTATCGGCTATCTCTTTATGGCTTAAGTTGCTTTTTCGGCTCAGTTCAAAAACTTCCCTCATTTTGGGTGGCAGTTGCTGAATCTCCTGTTCTATTAGGGCCATCAGTTGATTTTCCCTAACCAGGTAATCGGTTTTTTGCGTTTCAACATCTAAAAACTCGCCAAAGGCGGCAAAATATTTTGCCTGTACCTCTTTATGAAGAAAGTAATCAACAATTTTGTTATTTACAGCTGTAAAAAGGAAACCTGCAAGACTGGATGCCAATACAAAAGCCTCTCTTTTATCCCAAAGTTTGGTGAAAACTTCCTGAATAATATCTTTTGATTGCTCCTGGTCGCGCAACCGTTTATAAGCGTGAACAAATAATACCCTGTAGTAGCGTTGATATATATATTTATAAGCAGTATGGTCTCCGCTTTGCAGTAAAGAAGCTAATTCAATATCCGAAAGAGGGCTATATTCCATAATATAACACGAATATAATGATAAATTAATATCCGCTCTATTTCAAAGCCCCTCATTGCCTCAATCATTGTTTTTTATCATTACAAAGCAGCAAAAAGGCAGTAGCTACCAGGACGGCGCAAAATAGGTTTGTTGTCATTTTGATGTTTTACGATAACAAAAGCGCACCCGGCTCCCCGGTATGCGCTTTTAGTTATTAACTGATCTCATTTAAGTAATGAGCACCTATAAAGAACAAAAGCATTTAGAGGAGCCTGTCCCTCTTTCTGATAAGGTTAATAGCCATACGGATAATAACCACCACAAGAAGCAGGATAATAAATCCAAGTAAGTTAAGGATATATTCCTCCTTCATTTCATACACAAACAAAACCCTACCTTTTGTTACTAACTATTTAATGGTAACCGAAAACGGCAACGTTTCGGGCGGTAAACATTTCTCATCATTACAGGTCATATAGTTTAACTCGCCTTTAACGGTTACCGGCCCGTTAACATTGAGTTTCACCTTTTGCTGAAATATCACACTATTCTCAAAATATGCTACCTCTATACCAAATACTTTCTCAAACCGGGTTATTGGCTTAGGTTCTTGTGTGGCGCCAATAAGTGTATAGGTTTTTGATGATGAGAAGCTGAACGAGGTTTTAACCGGCCCGCCATCAGGTACGGTTTGCGAATACAGGTGCCAATCCTCATCAATAGTGGCCTTTATAAAAACTACGCCTTCGGTTTTGCTTAATCTTTTTGCCGCGTAACTCCATCTTACAGGCTTCAATATCTGACCCTTTACCATTAGTAAATTGAACAGTAAAACCGTGGTTATAAATAATATCCTTTTCATTTCTTATTGTTTTTTAGGCTTAACTAATTGCATTAAACCTTATTACCATGCGCTAATATTAAATTGATCATCATCTCCAATTGATCTTCATTGTTTTCATTAATTGAAAAATTAGAGAAAATAATACGGCCTTGCTGGTCTATCAGGAAATTAACCGGGGCTGCGCTCCCGTTATCCAAATTACCTTTTACCCTGCCTTTAACATCTTCCAGGGGTGTAAAACTGTACCCGCTGCTTTTCATAAAAGGGAGCACATACTCATTCTGTTCGGGAGCAACATTGAGCCCCAAATAGTCAACCGGCTTTCCTTTAAATTCCCTGACCACTTTTTCAAAATGCGGAAACTCTCCGCGACATGGGCCACAGCCCGGGAACCAATAAGTTAACAATACAACTTTACCCTGGTAATCAGACAGCGAAGCCATGCCCGGCGTTAAATAACGTTTTAAAGTAAACGGGGTAGCCTGCTTTGATACAGCATCCAGTTTTTTCCAGATATCGGCTTCTACCTGTGCGCCGTCTTTACCCAGTTTTGCGCCATAATCAGCAATACATTTTTTCAGTTTTACTTCTGGCGTTTTAACAAAATAAACCATTAAGCTATCATAAGCGGCGTTGTTATTAACCGATATTGCAATGGCTTGCGCCTTTAAAATGGACCACCCTGCTCTAAAAGGAAAATATCTTGGAAGCTTCATCGATGCCATTAAAGCTAAGGCTTCCGCACCTTTCTTTTCGCCGATCATTTTTTTTGCCTCAACTACATTTTGCGCAACCGTTACCTGCCCCTGCCACGACTTATCATTGCTTCTAAGCCTAACCATCTCCTGTGCAAGGGCAACCGCTTTTTCTGCATCAACGTCAAGTAAAAGAATAAAATACGATGACATGCCGCTATCTGACCAGCCAGATTTCCCGGGCGAGTAGCTGTTTTTTAACAGCTCATATATTTCTATTCGAAACTGAGCATCATTGGACTTTTCGGCAAGCCAGTATAACCCCTGGGCGCCGCGGTCATTTCCAGGAAATTGTTTGGCCAGGTCAAGTATTTTTTGTTTGAACAACGCAGGATCTGCATTTTCAAAAGACATGGTATAATAAAACGCATACGATGCATTTGACGGGTCAGACTCCATCGCTTTTTTCAGGTACACATCGCCGCCTTTAAAATCGCCCCAACGCTGGGCATCTTGCCATAAACCGCCCCATGCCTCTGTAAATTTAGGGTCTATCTTCACAGCCTTCAATAAATAAGGTTTGGCTTTGGGGCTTTCAGCGCCTGTATAAGCCTTTCCAATTGCATACGGAACCATTGCCGATTTTGGAAATTTATTCATCCATATTGCATACTGGGCGGTAACTTCCGGGCTCTCTATTCCGGCAGCCTTGATATAAGCTTGGTGGAAATTAAGGCTATCAGGGTTAGCCTCCACCTTTTCCCGCAATTTCTTTATCTCTTCCGGGCTGGCCTGTGCCCCTTTTTTTACTGTTGCCGGGGTAACGGTTTGAGCCAATGCCGGCTTACTGAACCCGGCAATTATTAATAATATGATATATACCGGGTATTTAAGATTAGTTTTCATAACTATAAATTTTGTTTAAAAATATCTGCCAATTTTTTATTTAATTCGTCGCCACGTACATTCCTGGCTACAATTTTTCCAGACGGGTCTAATAACATATTTTGAGGTATCGACCTTATATTAAATTGTTTGGCAATACTGTTATCCCAATACTTAAGGTCAGATACCTGCGTCCAATACAATTTATCAGCATGTATTGCTTTGATCCAGTTTTCTTTTTTTGAATCTAAAGAAATCCCTAAAATGGTAAACCCTTTGTCTTTATACGTGTTAAAAGCTTTAACCACGTTCGGGTTTTCGGCCCTGCACGGGCCGCACCAGCTTGCCCAAAAATCAACCAGCACATATTTGCCTTTTAAAGACGAAAGGCTGATCATATTCCCCGCCGTATCGGCTTGCGAAAAATCTGCCAGGTACTGCCCTACCGATGTCTTTTTGGTTATATCAATTTTCTGTGCAAACGCCCTTCCGGCGTTCAAATTACGCACCCCGGGCGAAAGGCTATTAAACAGCGGTTCTATTTCAGCCGGCTTCAGATCATAACCTGCTATTTGTGACAATACATATAACGACACGGGAGAGGAAGTGTGTTCTTTAACATAGGTTTTATAGGTATTCTCTCTTAAATCTGCCTCTGATTTATGCATTTGATCAATTATCATATTAAGATTTACCGTATCCTTAGCATTTTTAAAACGCATTCCCCTGGTGTTTAGGTCATTCATTTCACTTTCATTGGAAGCTAACGCCTCCCTGATGGATTTAAAATCGTTATCTGTTTTTGAACCCGAAATTTTAACCGTTTTCAAGGTGTCGGCAGATGATATTTCTATGGAAGCCGGTTCAAGAAAAAAGCTAAGACTGCTTAACCTAACCCTGGATTGGACAGCCGGCTTAAAGCGTAAATTAGCGAGAACTGGCTCCTCCACTTCCCCGTTAAATTTAAATGTACCATTTACCACATTGGCACTATCTGTTTTTTTATTGTTGTTATCTGTGTAAGACAGGTATATTTTACCCGTTGCAGATGAAGGCCCCATAGAGCCCGAAAGCTCAAATCGGCCGGCTTTTTTTTGCTGGGCCCAAACAGGGGCCGCTAATAGGAATAATATGCCTATTAACATTAGATTACTTTTCTTTATCATCACTTTTCTTTCATTTTAATTATTACCATCCCGGATTTTGCACCAATGGCGCTGAGGCCGGGTATTTTATTATTTCAGCATAAGGAATAGGGAACAGGTACATCTGCGGGTCAACAAATACACGCCCCGTATTTACCGCAACAGGCGTATAAGTGTGTGAACTTATGGGCCCCGAAAGGGTACCATTTATAGTTATACCTGTAATACTGGACGCACCCCTTGCTTGCGGACCAGTCTTCCAGCGGTTAATATCCCATAGCCGCAGCCCCTCAAACGCAAGTACGATATAACGCTCATGTTGTAATTTAGCCATTGTGAAATTTGCCGCTGTAATTGCGGGCATGTTTACCGAAGGCCTGGCCCTTATCATATTTACATATTTAAGGGCCTCGGTGGTGTTACCAAGGTTAAATTCAGCTTCGGCATAGTTCAGCAATACTTCGGCATAGCGTATAATGATAAAATTTTGCCCGCTTTGATTAGTAGTTTGGTTGGGGTTATAGTTCGGATCAACAAATTTTCGCATATCATAACCTGTAAGAGAGGCCCGTAAAGTAGGGTTATTATACGGTGAGCCAACAAACATATTTATGGTTTGGCCAAGCAAAACAGACCCGTCGTGAATGATGCTCGCTTCCAAACGTGGGTCGCGGTTAGCCCATGGATTGGCTGCTTGCGCCGGGTTGCTCCAGCTAAACGTTGTGCCGTCCGTCATTTCATAAGCATCAACCAATGCCCCATTCGGATTACTCGCGGCTGTTGCCCTTCCGGTAAAATAGCCCGGAATGGTGGCATAATCTACTTGCGAAGACTGGTTACTAGCTACAAGTGCAACGTATTCTTTATCTAATATAACCTCAGAGTTGTACTCATTTGTCGGATAGAATATGCCCCCATAGTCCGGGAACAAACTGTAAGTATTTAAATTCATTACCGCAGTAGCGGCATCAGCGGCATTTTGCCATTGCCCTGCATATAAATAGGTCCGGCACATCAGCGCTAATGCCGCGCCTTTAGTAGCCCGGCCCATATTGGCGCCCGTATATTTTACGGGTAACAATGCTGCCGCCGCGTTTAACTCCGAAGTGATAAAATTGATACAATCAGCATCGGTTCCTCTTGGTATAAACAGGTTATCGGTTGCACTGAGCGTCTTGCTGATGATAGGAAAAGCGCCGAAATAATTATGGACGTAGTGATAATATAAGGCGCGTAAAAACCTTACCTCGCCCGTAAGCCTGGTTTTAAGCCCCGCGCTGGCATTTAAGGCGCCTATATTATCCAGGAACACATTGCAATTGCGTATCTGGGCATAATAATTGGTCCATAATTTATTGAACGGCGCGTTGGTTGAATTGTCTTGGTTCTGGTCATACGCGTAAGAAGCGGCAAG
>JABDBT010000088.1 GCA_013288465.1 Bacteroidota bacterium
AAAGAAGTATATATACCGACCAGGATTATAACCGTGGCGGCTATAGGCAAGAAGAACAGCGTTTTGATAACAGAGATGACCGGAACGGACAACGAAGGGAACAGGAACAACGCTTTGACAGGGGACGCAACTACGATCAACAGTATCAAGGAAATAGGGGCGGGGGTAATCGTAACCCACCAGCTTATGGACATGATAATGGCAATCGGCAAAACCGCGTGCAAAGTGAACCAAACAGGTTTAGCAGGTAATGAATAATATAGTAAAGCAGCCCCGGTAATTCGGGGCTTCTTTTGTTTTAATAACTGCCCGCTTTATTTAAAACAGCAATAGCATCGCTGCTTAGTTTCAAATTAATAGCTTCGGTAGTTTCTTTTAACTGTTTAATACTGGTTGCACTGGCAATTGGCGCGGTAATGCCGGGCCGGGCAATAACCCATGCTAATGCTATGGTGGCCGGTTTGGTATTGTATTCACCGGCAACCTCATCCAACGCTGCCAATATTTTATAACCACGGGCATTCAAATATTTCTTTATGCCCTGCCCGCGCGCGCTTTTTGAAAGATCATTTTCTGAACGATATTTGCCGGTTAAAAATCCGCTTGCTAATGAATAGTAACTGATAACCCCAATATTATTTTCGAGGCAAACTGGCTCCAGTTCCTTTTCATAATGTTCGCGGTCGTACAAATTATATTCGGGCTGTAAGCATTGATAAGCTACCAGATTATTATCCTTACTTACCTGTAAAGCTTCTTTAAGCCGTTCACCACTGTAGTTTGAAGCGCCTATTGCTCTCACCTTACCCTGTTTGATGAGATTGGTATAAGTTTCCAGCGTTTCTGTCAAAGGCGTATCCTGATCATCATAGTGTGATTGGTACAGATCAATGCTATCAGTTTGCAGCCGTTTTAATGATGCTTCAACTGCTTTTGTGATATAGGCTTTTGATAATCCCTTTTTATCGTCGCCCATTGGTTTACCCACTTTGGTAGCTATGATCACTTTATCGCGGTTGCCTCTTTTTTTAAGCCAGCTACCAATAATGGCTTCAGATTCGCCGCCTTTATTACCCGGTTTCCAGGTCGAATAAACATCGGCAGTATCAATAAAATCTAACCCCAGATCAACAAATGCATCGAGGATACCAAATGAGGTCTGCTCATCAATGGTCCACCCAAATACATTGCCGCCAAAAGCAAAAGGAAGAACTTTTATACCTGATTTTCCAATTTCTCTTTTTTCCATTGTTAATTTAACTGTGTTTAATTACCTGCTCGGCTAATTCATTTGTCCAGCCCGAAAGATACGGTTCTGTACTGGTAATTCGTTGCCAGTTTCCTTCATCGTCCTTAGCAATTACTAAATGCAGCGTGTCATCAATAGAATCAAATTGCCAGGTGTTGTCTGACCCGTATGTACTGGTTTGTTTCGCGATCCCGTCTATCGGGCTATCAGTGCCGGTTAATATGGCGTTAAATGGTTGTTTCATATCAACATAACATTGTTTAAGCGGATGTGTTTGGTGGGTGGTTGATAGTCTTAGAAAATCGCTTCTAAAACCTGTCGCCTGTTTTACCCTATCCTTCTCCTTTCCCTATTCTATGCAAAGGTATCGCACAGGGCCTGTATTTAACTGTTTAAGTAAACCATCTATATAATCATATATATTTTGACAAAATCTACTATATTTATTGGACGCTGCAAACTGCAAACTCAAAACTGCAAACTTATATATCATGCCTCTCGAAATAGAAAGAAAGTTTTTAATTGATCCAAAAAAATGGGAACAATTAGCCAAGCCCAAAGGAACGCTGTTAAAACAGGGATACCTGCTAAGTGACGCGGGTAAAACTATCCGCGTACGCATAGCCGGCGAAAAAGCGTGGCTTACTATTAAGGGCGCAACAACCGGGATTGTTAGAAAGGAATATGAATACCCTATACCTGCTAAAGACGCAGCCGAATTACTTAAAGATATGGCCGGCACTGTAGTGGAGAAAACCCGCTATCGCATCAGTTTTGCCGGTAAGCTATGGGAAGCTGATGAATTTTCCAGCGATAATAAAGGCTTATTGATGGCCGAAATTGAACTGGAACACGAAGCGGAGGAATTTGAGGTGCCCGATTGGATCACCAAAGAGGTAACGGGGGATAAGCGATATTATAATTCAAGCTTATCTTTATATCCATTTACTAAATGGCCGCGATAAGAAATAATAAAGCCGGATATCAATTAGATACCCGGCTTTATTGTTTTCAGGTTTTAACCCGGTAATTAATAGTTACCAGCCTGAACCTTTTTTAGCAGCTCCGCTTGCTACATGGCCTTCAGCTGTTGCTTTGCCCATAATAGCAGCCATTTTGTTGCCTGCTGCGTCTGTACCGGTTGCAATGTAGCGGCCCGATTTGATGTCAATAACAGGGTTTAACATTGGTACATTTTTAGTTTTTGTTTTCACTGAATAGGCGGTTATACCGCCACTTGTAGGTGCTCCCATGATAAGTTTTTAATTGTTTGTAAATGTTTAACTCGTTTTAAGAGTGATTTGTTTCACAAACATAGTTTTTTGTTAGTAATCGGCGAACAAATACAGCTAAAAATTATCACACAAAAATGCCCTTTTTAAGCTAAAACAGGCTATTTTGTTAATATGTTGATAACTTATTGGCATATGCGGATAAATAATATGGCCCGCAAAATAAAAAAAAGGCAAAAATCATATTTAGCCACTCGGCGGTACAGCTATAATTAATCAACTTTATGGGTTTTGAAGTGTTAATAATATGTATTATTTTGAGCCGTTAAATAAAGAATTAAACGCGCTTTAATAAATAAGAAACTATAGTCTGTTAGCTATGAAAAAAAGAGAAACAAGTACGGCATATTTACTATTAGGAATATATGCATTAATGATAAGCTGGTATTATAACCACTCTATTATTATATTGATCTTATGCTATATATTTTGGCCGCTTTACCTGGTATTCGAATTGCTTACCGGCCATTTGTCGCACGGTATGTGGAAACATATTCCGTTGTCGTATTTTAAATAGGTTGTCTTGAATCCCAGATTAAACGGATTAAGCAGATTTTTGAGATTAATAATAGATCAGCGAAATCCACAAATCTGCTTAATCTGTGATTCAGACAAATTATACCTTCTCCACTACCACCGCAGTTCCATAGGCTAATACTTCGGTTATGCCCTGCATAATTTCATTAGCGTCATAACGCATATTAATAATAGCGTTTGCACCTAATACCTGGGCATGTTGTATCAGCAATTGGTAAGCCTCTTCCCTTGAGTTTTCGCAAAGTTCTACATAAATAGAAAGCCGCCCGCCAAAAAGCGACTGAAAACCGCCTGCTATATTACCCAAAGCGCTGCGGCTGCGAACGGTAATGCCGCGTACAACGCCTAAATGTTTAACAATACGATGGCCTTCTAAAGCGGTACTGGTGGTTATTAATGATGTATCCATGATGAATAAGTTTGGTTTATGTTGTTTTACTAAATCAAATATAATGGATATAATTTGAATGATTTACTCACCCCGCTAAACAAAAAATGCCGGTTACCTATAGTAACAGGCATTTTTTATGAAATACAGTTTGATTAGCTTTCAGCAACTACTGTATAGGTGATGGTTGCCGATGTTGCACCAGAAATAAAGATGGTGTAAATATGCCCTGCCTGTAAACTGCTGGCAATATTTAACAATACGGTGGCCGAACCTGAAGCAGAAAGTGTAAAAGTTGAGCTTGAACTTACATCATTATAAGCTGAAGCTGCTTTATAAGCCAGGCCCGATACGATCTTAGAGCCGGTACTGTTAGCAAAATCAACATTTGAGGTTAAAGCCGAACTTACGTTAATAAAACGCACACGGGCATTACCGCTTTGTGGCGCGGTTCTGTCGTCCTGGTAGGTTGTGGCTGTATTATCATCAGTATAAAAAACAGTATAATAGCCGCCGGGCGCAAATGACAGGCTAAATGCTGTATTTACATTAGTGGTTGTTGAAGTTTTAAACTGCCCCTGGTGGCTGCCACTGCCAATGCTGATATAACTGGTGCTTTGTGTATAAGCTATGGCCGAACCATTTAACTTGGTGTTATCTGCATAAAAATCCTGCGGCGCTGATGCCTGTGCCGCGTTTGTTGCCATTACATAAGCCGAAACTGCTACCTGGCCGTTATTTTTACTGCAGGATACCAAACATACGGTAACCATTGCCATTAATAGTATAAATGATAAGGTTTTAGGGGTCTTAAAATTGAAAATCGTTTTCATAATCTTTTTTTATAGTTTTTATAGATGTATGTAAAATATATCAATTTTAGAGCCAAGAGGTTTAAATACTCATTTTTAGGCAATAATTATTAACTGACTGTATGGTAAATTATACAATTATGAAAATGTAGCTAAGCGGGAGTTTGATTTAGCAAACTTCCCGCTTAGGATGCCGGAACATCCTGATAGAAAACTATTGCAACAATAACTTCAAATCGGCAGGTGACACGGTTAACTGGCCGGCTTTGGGCAGCCTGCGGGTAAGTTCTCGCCAGTTGGGGTCTTTGGCATAAATGTCTTTTAACATGGCGGCTGCTTGTTTAACACCTTTATTGTTGGCTAATGTAATGGCGTGCCAGTATTTCATTTCGAGGTTTGAAGGAAACATTTTCTCTGCCGTACTATATTCTAACATGGCCTGTGGCATATTGCCTTTTTCTACCTGTAGGTCGCCATTGTTCATGTGTTCATAAGCACGGTGCAGTTTAAGTAAACGGGCAAGCTCAATAATAGGGTCGGAGCTGTCCTCTACCCGCAAATCGATTAGTTTATCATCAGCTATATCTTTTACCGGTTTGCCCGATACTTCAATAATTGCGGCCGCCTGGCGGCCACGGATATCGCCGCCCGCGCCTTGCGCGGCTTTCAAACATTCCAAAACCCGTTCGGCCAGGGGCATGTTTGTATTTTTTAACCAGGCACGCTGCATAGCTATGCAAACCTGGTTGGTAAGCATCATGTTTGATTGTACCGAGAAGTTTGCGCCGTGAATATCCCTCGCAAATTCGATGCAGCTTTTGCCGGTATATACCGCCGTTTCACCTTTCGCGTTTAAAAAAGCCACCTGCCTTACTTCGCGACCCGCATCTTTTTTCAACAACTCATTTAAAGCATCCTGCGGGCTTTTGCCTTGTTCCATTAATTGTAGGCCCAGCGGGCCGTACGATTTTTTGATGAATGATTGCGTTGCCACCACCCCAACACCCGATTTCCCCCATATTACCAAACTGCCTACACTAAACCAATGGCTTTGCACCGCCGCCGCCATTTCGCCGGTTTTTGGGTCGCGCGCAACAATGGAAAAGGTATGCGCGAGGGGTGAAGTGGTTTTGTAAACCTGGGCCAATGCCGGGGTGGCTATAATTAGGATATAGCTGTAAACCAGGATGTTTTTTATAGATTTCATAATGCTAACTTACAAAATATTTTGTCTGTTGACGACGGTGACGACAACAGGTACAAAACATTGCATTGTCTTTCCGCTTTTTCAAAAAACCGATCTTTTTATCCTTCTTTAAAATAATATTAATGACTTTTATCCTGATCTTATCCTCTATACCTGTAAATGTGCCCTGATCACTTATTTTGTAATAAAACTGTATCACCTCTGCTTTATCAGCACGGATATTACGGGTGGTTAATGCAGGCGAGTCGCCAAAAAACTCTTCGTTATCAACCAATATTTTCTTTACCGTATCTCCCTGGGCGTATATATTGCCTTCATTATCAATAGCAACATTAGGCAGCCGCTTTAAAAGATCTTCTAAATTATCATTGGGCTGTATCACAAAAGCTTTGGCATAATACTGTATGGTATCTCCGGTTAGGTTGTTGCGCGTGACATTATAAAATGGTGTTTTTATACCCCAAATAAACAGGATACTCAATACCAGCGCAAAACTAATTGATAAGCGGTTTTTCATTAGGCTAATTTAGGGAATATCATTTTATGGTGATTATTTCAAAAAATGTCAAGGTTATAGCCTCTTTATTTCCAAACGCCATTTTCAACCGGCTCAAGGGGCAGGTAGTTAATGTATTGAACAAACCGGGGCACGGTTGCCGTGTTTGGGCTGCTGCCATGTGGTAAGGCGTGGTGCCACATTATAAAATCGCCGGCGTTGGCAGCTATTGATTTAGGGCCCAGGGCGTATAGGTTTTCCGTCCTGGGGTTAGCATTTGCGGGCAGGCTGTTTATCCAGTTGTCAATTTTGTTTTGATAGCCGGGTACTAATGTAAACGCGCCCTGGTTTTCGGCAGTATCGGCCAAATACAAAATGCCCTGTAAGCCAAAAGGGATTGGAAGCTGAAGGCTCACATCCCAATGCAAACGTGGCCCCTGGAAAGGATGTGATTCTGTTTGTGGCGGGTTAAAGCCTGCCCGGTCTGTATTTACCCAAAGGTCGGTCCTGTTTAAAAGTTCTTCAAAGGCCTTCTTTATTTTATAGGTATGACGATTTTGCTCCAAAGCAGGGTGATTAAACAGTTGTACCATGATCCCTTTTCTTTCGGGATGCGGTTTATACCAGGTCAATGGGTCGTACCGGTCAATTTCCAAAAAATTGCAAATCGCCTCAATGGCCAGGTCGCAATGTTCAGGGGTTACCGCGTTGCGAATGACTATATACCCGTTTTTATTAAAAAAATCCCAATCTTCCTTTGTCAGTAAATCATTATCCCTGCACTGGCTACCCTCGCCATCCCCGCTTATTAGTTGATTAAATCGGGCTATTTTCCCGGCATCCGTGCCGCCCGTAACTTCCAATATCCAGTTTTCAAATTGTTCAAACGTGGGCGCTGCATGGAAAACATATTGCATAGTCTGCTCCAGGCCAAGCCCTAACGCAGCCAGCAAAGTAGTGTCTGTTGCCCACTCACCAATAAATGCATCGCCATTTAACTTCCCTTCCCTTGTTAATATTGCCTTATTCCAAAAACGTTTTAAGTGCATTACCGGTAATTTTCCGGTTTCGGTAGAAAGAGCTATAGTTGGTGTTAACATGGTAAACCTTGTTGTTGTTTACCCTAAAATTACTATAAAATTATGTATTTTGAAGCTGAATTATTTTCGCCCCCTTAGTGCAAACCTAATGCAAACGTTTGTGCAATGTTTATCATGAATTGGCTTCCTGTATCAAACAAATAATGGCTACGTTTATTTCCTGATCTGTAGGAACAGGATCAAACCTCGGTCTATTTAAAGGGTAGTTTTTTAATATCCATTGAATTTTTGATCCTAAAACAAAATTATGATGATGAAAATAAAATTATTACTTACGCTAACGGCTATTGTATTTGTTTTTGAAATGGGTTTTGCCCAAGGCAAGCGCGAATTTAAAACATGGAACCCCGGTGCAGATACCTTGCGGGTATTAGGCGGCCAGGCGTGGCCCGGGCAGGTAAAAGATTATTATGACCGCTTACCGGCAAAAGCGGAGCAGACCGTTAGGAAGGCGGTTTGGGATTTAAGCAGAAATAGCGCGGGGCTTAACCTTCGGTTTAAAACAAGTGCTGATGAAATTATTGTAAAATTTGTTGTTAGCGGCAGTATGCAGATGCCGCACATGCCGGCAACGGGCGTAAGCGGTATTGACCTGTATGCTAAAAACAGTGATGGCATGTGGCTTTGGGCCGCCGGTAAATATGCCTTTGGCGATACCATTGTATATCATTTTGCCGGTTTAAGATCAAAAGACGACCATGTAAACGATATGCAATACACTTTGTACCTGCCTTTATATAATACGGTAAAATGGATGGGGATCAGTGTGCCTAAAGACGCGGCATTTACCCCGTTACCGGTACGGGAAGAAAAACCAATTGTAGTTTACGGAACGTCTATCGCGCAGGGGGCGTGTGCTTCGCGCCCTGGTTTGGCGTGGACCAATATTTTAAGCAGGAGATTGGACAGAACGGTAATTAACCTTGGGTTTTCGGGTAATGGACGGTTGGAAAAAGAGGTGGTTGACCTGCTAACGGAGATAGACGCAAAAATGTACGTATTGGATTGCCTGCCTAATTTAACCGGGGGATATGTTACAAATGGTGAATTAAAAAAACGCATAGCGGCTTCGGTGAAGCAACTACAAACAATAAGGCCATCAACCCCAATACTATTGACAGAGCATGATGGCTACATGGATGAAGAAATAAACCCAACCCGAAAAAAGGAATACCGGGATGTAAATATGGCTTTAAAACAAGTAGTTGATTCGCTCTCCGCAGGTGGTATAAAAAACATTTTCCTGTTGTCAAAAAAGGAAATTAACCAGGATATTGAAACCATGGTTGACGGCACCCATTCAAATGATGCCGGCATGTTGCGTTATGCCGATGCCTACGAAAAAGTGATACGAAAAATAATGAACGAACCAGTTGGAGGTGGCGCCACCTCCATCCCCGTAACACAGCGCCGCGATGCAAATACTTATGATTGGGAAACAAGGCACAATGCCGTGCTTGCTTATAACAAAACGCATAAACCTCAGCTTGTTTTTTTGGGTAACTCCATCGTGAATTATTGGGGAGGGAAGCCAGTGGCCCCAATTCGTCGCGGTGAAAGGTCATGGGAGAAATGTTTTTCGGCCAAAAACGACGCCAATTTTGGTTTTGGATGGGATAAGATCGAAAATGTTTTATGGCGGATTTACCATGATGAACTGGATAATATTTCGGCCCGAAATATTGTGGTTATGATAGGCACAAACAATTTGCAATTTAACACGGATGATGAGATCGTAACCGGGTTACAGTTTTTAGTTAGTTCAATACATGAAAAACAACCGGGCGCAAAAATTTTGCTGATGGGTATCCTCCCCCGGAGAGAAATGGAAGACAGGATTGCGAAACTTAATAAACTGATCGCAAAAACCGACATGGGTAATTATGTAAGCTATGCCGATGCCGGAAAACTGTTTTTGAAAAGCGGTAAAAAGATAGATGAAACTTTATTTACAGATGGGCTGCACCCCAATGAACAGGGGTATGACAAACTGGGGGCATTTATTGTTTCTAAACTAAAATAGCAAACGATAATTAAGGACCTGACAGGGACGTGAAACTAATATATTATAAATTCAACGTGAGTTTTGATAATTTCTTAATTTAATCACTAAAAACAGCAACTGCTACTAATCACAACAATCCACATCCCCCTAAATTTTCCACAATCCTGCTAAAGCCGGGCTAATGCATTAACTTTACCAATTACTTAAAAACGAATAAACCGATTGGCAAAAGACGCTACCAAGGAAACGCCGTTAATGCAGCAGTACAATACTATTAAAACAAAGTATCCCGGTGCTTTGCTGCTGTTCCGCGTGGGCGATTTTTACGAAACCTTTGGCGAGGATGCCATTAAAGCATCGGGCATTTTAGGCATTGTGCTTACCCGCAGGGCCAATGGTTCGGCCACTTATATCGAGCTGGCCGGCTTTCCGCACCATTCGCTGGATACTTATTTGCCAAAACTGGTGCGTGCCGGGCAGCGGGTAGCTATCTGCGACCAACTTGAAGACCCTAAAACCACCAAAACCATTGTTAAGCGGGGCGTTACCG
>JABDBT010000089.1:0-371 GCA_013288465.1 Bacteroidota bacterium
GGCCTTTAAGCCAAAGTGCCCTAAACGCTAACACATTATTAAAACAAAACCCAGGATATTAATTATGAAAAAGATAAATTTTATATCGTTAGCTTCGGTGTAACCTGTAGCTGTTGTACCTGCGGCGTTAACACCAACCGGGGTAAGCCTGTTACCCTGGGTATCATATTCGTTAGATACGTCCCACCTGTAAACCCCAAGGTTTTTAAGCAGGTAAAAATCACCAATATGGCCGCCTTGTTTAATCAAATACGAACCCTGTATAGCAGTAGCGGTAGGGTTAAGATAAGTTATTAGGCCCGCGTTTTGAAAGGTAATGTTACCATTCAAGTTCCATGAAAAGTTTTTGCTGCTTATTGGTGTAGCGTTTA
>JABDBT010000089.1:381-9634 GCA_013288465.1 Bacteroidota bacterium
AATTATGAAAAAGATAAATTTTATATCGATAGCGATCATAGTGGCATGCTTGAGTTTTACTACCATGTTTTCGAGCTGCTTAAAACTGCAAAAGGATTTTAACAGGCCAACAAATGTTGACACACTTGACGCGCATATATATACAACCGCATGGGGTTATATTAAGAAAAGGGCTTACGGAAGCGCCACGGATACCATATTTCGCAGGATGTATGATGCCATAATTTATTCGGGTATTGATACCAATGCATATATTCAACCCAACCGTACGTATATATTGTTGTCAAATAGTGAAATAACAACTTCAAAAACAGGGCTATGGGCTACGGTTACCAATAACGGAGTTGCCGGTAAAAGCTGGGCGAGTTATTCAAAAGCTGATGTGAAGAATTACTTGTCATACCTGATAGCGCAAGGTTTATATTCGCATTACGGCCTCAAGTTGGCAGATGTCACCTTTACAACACTCGCGCCTGCCGGGGCATACACTACAAACCCGGTTACGTTTAAATTTACGGGTACTTTTATAACACTTGCTTCAAATCCAAATTCAACGATGGTTGCGCATGTTTCTAATGCAAATACGGTAACCAGTCAGCTTGATTATCCAATTGTAATTAATGACGCGATTAATATAACGTCAAGCGATTTAGAGGCCACAAACGGAATTGTCCAGGTTGTTAACTCGGGTAGCAGCGTTGTAACGCCATTTATCCCCTAATAAATTTGCAACGTGTTGTTGCAGCAAAAAAAGTTGCAACAACACGTTTTTATTTAACCACAATTCATTCTTTTAAAAATGCCAATGCAATAAAATACTGCATACGGCTAATGCTATGCCTTTTAAGTTTAAGCTTTTATCAAATGATGTTGCTGTATATAAGATGATTATAACTCAATATTGAAAATAAGTACCGCCTAATATATGTTGCCCAAAAAAATTATACCCCTGTTTTGCCTGCTCAGTATCGGCTGTCATTTGTTTGCTCAACAACGGGCAACTAATGCTGTTGGTATTGAAAAAAAGATAGATGTATTGATGTCAAAAATGACCCTTGATGAAAAGATAGGTCAGCTTAATCAATATACCGGCGATCGTAACGCTACAGGGCCCGTAACAGCAAACAGCACAAAATACCAAGATATAAAGGCCGGCAAGGTAGGGGCTATGCTAAACGTACGGGGCGTGGCTGATACCCGCATGGTTCAGGGTATTGCTATGCAATCGCGCTTAAAAATACCTTTGTTGTTTGGCTTAGATGTTATACATGGTTACCGCACCACTTTCCCTGTACCATTGGCCGAGGCTTCAAGCTGGGATATGGATGCCATTGAGTTATCCGCTCGTACAGCGGCCACCGAAGCTGCGGCATCTGGCATACACTGGACCTTTGCGCCTATGGTTGATATATCCCGCGATCCTCGCTGGGGCAGGGTAATGGAAGGCGCGGGTGAAGATCCGTACCTGGGATCGGCAATTGCCCGCGCACGGGTAAAAGGTTTCCAGGGCAACGGGTTAGGTAGCGAAGACGCGATCATGGCCTGTGTTAAACATTTTGCAGCCTATGGTGCAGTAATGGCAGGGCGCGATTACAATTCTGTTGATATGAGCGACCGTATGTTATGGGAAGTTTATTTACCCCCGTTTAAAGCCGCTCTTGATGCAGGCGCTGCCACTTTTATGAATTCGTTTAACGAGTATAATGGTATCCCGGCTACGGGCAATACGTATTTACAGCGCGATATTTTAAAAGGTAAATGGGGCTTTACCGGTTTTGTAGTAAGCGACTGGGGGTCGATAAGGGAGATGGTGCCGCATGGGTTTGCAAAAAACAATTATGAGGCAGCGCAATATGCTATCATGGCCGGGTCTGATATGGATCTGGAAGGCCACGTTTATATCGACAATCTTAAAAAGCTGGTAGAGGATAAAAAAGTACCGGTTAGTGTAATAGATGATGCAGTACGGCGTGTTTTGCGCAAAAAGTTTGAACTCGGGTTGTTTGACGACCCTTACCGGTTCAGCAACTTTGAAAGAGAGAAAAAAGTATTGGAAGATCCTGCAAATAAATTAGCCGCCCGCTCGGTAGCCGAAAAAAGTATTGTATTGCTTAGAAACAAAGGCGGCCTATTGCCTTTATCAAAAACGGTTAAATCAATTGCTGTTATTGGGCCGCTTGCTAAATCAAATATCGATATGAAAGGCGCATGGAGCGTTCAATGGGACAATGATCATTTTGTTTCATTGTATGAGGGGCTTCAAAGCAAAGTTGATGCAAATACCAGCCTGTTATATGCTAAGGGTTGCGGGATTACTGATACCTCCAGGACGGGTTTTGCTGAAGCTGTTAAAACAGCAGAAAGTGCCGATATAGTAATTGTTGCAGTAGGCGAATCGTATGATATGACGGGAGAGGCAAAAAGCCGTACCAACCTGCATTTACCCGGTGTGCAGGAAAAATTAATAAAAGCGTTAAAGGCCACCGGCAAACCAGTGATTGTGCTGGTAATGGCGGGGCGCCCCTTAATATTTGACTGGACGGCAGGCCACGCGAACGCTATTTTATACACCTGGTGGCTGGGTAGCGAAGCAGGGAATGCAATGGCAAATGTGCTTTTTGGCGATTACAACCCATCCGCGAAACTTCCAATTTCGTTTCCCCGTGCCGAAGGGCAGATACCGGTGTTTTATAGTGCTAAAAATACAGGCCGGCCCGTACGCGATTTGAAGGACCTGGTATATAAATCGGCCTATATTGACTTGCCGAACAGCCCCGAATTTGCATTTGGTTACGGCTTAAGCTATACCTCGTTTTCATTGACAGATCTGAAGCTGAGTAATACAAAGATCACCAAAAACGAAAAAATACAAGTTACCTGTACTTTGAAAAACACAGGTAAATATGCAGGCGCCGAAGTTGTGCAACTATACATTCATGATATGGTTGCCAGTGTAACCCGCCCGGTAAAGGAGTTAAAAGATTTTCAGAAGATATTTTTAGAACCCGGCGAAAGCAGGGAAGTGAGCTTTACAATTGATAAGGAGAAGTTGTCCTTTTATAATCAGAAACTGGAATGGGGAACTGAGCCCGGCGATTTTAGCCTGATGATAGGTAACTCTTCTGATCATATTATGCTCAAAGACAGTTTTGAACTTACCAATTAGATTAACCAAACTACCATCCTCCCAAATGAAAAAAGTAATTTTACTGATTTTTGTCCTTGCCGTTACAACTATTAAAGCAAGCGCTCAATATGTAAGTTTATCTGATGACGAATTTACAAAACTGAAAACACTCATTAATAATGACGTGGCTGCTAAAGCTGCTTATGAACCATTTAAAAACCAGGCGAATAAAGCTTTAACCGAAACGCCTGATCCGATAGAAAGAATTACATCTGAAGGTAAACTTGCAGGCGACCCCGATAAAATAAAAAGCTTGATAGCTGTTGAGGATGGTGATAAAATTTACGCGCTGGCACTGGCATATAAAATTGATAACAACAGGGTCTGTTTAGACAAAGTTGCCGAATATCTGCAGGCCTGGGCAAAGGTAAACAGGTCAACCGGCGACCCGATTGATGAAACAAAACTGGAGAGCCTGGTTACCGGTTATGATATGGTGCGTAATGATGTTAGTGCGGATGTTAGGAAACACGTTGATAGCTGGCTGCGGGACATAGCCGATGGCGAATTGAATAGTAAATATAGTGTACCTGGAAAAGGGACAGCTAACAATAACTGGAATTCGCACCGTATAAAAGTTATAACGATGATTGCCTACACGCTGCATAATGAGGCATACAGTAAAATCATTCAGCAGCTGTTAACCAGGCAAATTGCCATTAATTTATATGCCGATGGTTCGGGTTATGATTTTGAAGAACGGGATGCCTTGCATTATCATATCTATACACTTGAGCCATTGATTACAGCAGCTACTATAATTTACAGGGCAACCGGTAAAGATTATTTTAACTACGAGTCTGAAAAAGGCTCGTCTATAAAAAAATCAATTGACTTTTTAGTGCCGTTTGTTACTGGCGAAAAAACACATGGCGAGTTTTTAAACAGCAAAACCCCTTTTGACAGGGCCCGCGCAAAAAACAATGAAAAAGATTACCAGCCCGGCGCTAAATTTAAACCTTTAAGTGGGGTGCATGTTTTAGAACAGGCCGCGTACTTTAACCCTAAATACTTTGCAGTGGTACAGCAGGTAGCATCGGCGGGCGGCAATCATAATAATGACTGGGAATTGATATTAAATAAAGTTAGAAAGCCAATAGCGCTGAATTAGATTAATTGTACAAATAGTACATTTGGGCTTTAATTTTTGAAGAACATGATAAATATAAAACACCTAAAAATTCAATTTGCAATAACAGCTGTTTTGCTGGCTTTAACTATGCCGGTATTTGCTCAAAAAGTTGATATAGCCAAACAGTTTAAATACGCTGAAGAGCAAACTACCAATATGCTTGAAGCGCTTAAAACAGCTGATACCAGTAAAGGATTGGTATCGCCGCGCACCTTTGAGGGTGGGAAACTAAAATTAGTTAGGTCAAATGATTGGACAAGCGGGTTCTTCCCCGGAATATTATGGTTTTTATACGATTATACCAAAGATGAAAAATGGCTGAAACAGGCGCAAATTTTTACCGCTAAAATAGCTAAGGAGCAATACAATACAACCACGCACGATTTAGGTTTTATGATCTATTGCAGCTTTGGTAACGGCTACCGATTAACCAAAGATGAAAACTATAAAAAAACCATTATACAGGCAGCCCGGTCATTAAGTACCCGCTTTAACGCCAAAGCCGGCGTTATACGCTCATGGGATCATAATAAAGACAAGTGGAAATACCCGGTAATTATTGATAACATGATGAATTTGGAGTTGCTTTTCGAAGCTACCAAACTCACCGGCGATTCGTCATTTTATAAAATAGCGGTATCGCACGCTAATCATACAATGATCAATCATTACAGGCCAAACTATAGTTCATACCATGTAGTTGATTATGACCCCGAAACCGGGAAAGTGATCAAAAAAAATACGGCCCAGGGTTATAGTGATGAGTCGGCATGGGCAAGGGGGCAGGCATGGGGGTTATATGGTTATACGATGTGTTACCGCGAAACCGGCGATAAACGATATTTAGCCCAGGCGCAAAATATCGCTAAATTCATCTTTAATAATCCAACCCTTCCAAAAGACCTTATTCCGTACTGGGATTATGATGATCCGGCTATCCCGAATGTATCTCGCGATGTATCTGCCGCGGCAATTATGTCTTCGGCTTTATATGAACTATCAACCTATAGTAAAGGGAACGATTATAAAGAAAAAGCGAATACCATATTAGCTAATTTAAGTAATGATTACAAAGCGCCGCTAAATACCAACGGCGACTTTATTTTACTGCACAGCACAGGCAACAAACCCGGCAAAAGCGAAATTGATGTACCAATTAACTACGCCGACTACTATTACCTTGAAGCCTTGTTAAGAAGCAGAAAATTTGTTAAAAATTAAACAAGTTGGCCTCTCGCAGAAGTTTTATAAAAACGTCCGCCATAGCGGGAACCGGTCTTTTGGGCGGCCTGTATGTTACTGATGCATTAGGCTTTCAACAGCAATCACATGCTGACCTTTATCAGTTAAGCTCTTCATTATTAAAACAATGGGCTGCCGGGTTGATCAATTTGCAAATTACCGATAGCGGCCGGGTCAATGATTATGGTGGTATTTGGTGCCCGGCAGATAAAGCGGTACATGGGAGGGTAGGCGATACTATTTACCCGTTTTTTTACCTCGCCGCCAAAACAAATAACAGCAAATACATTGATGCTTCGGTATTATTATACCGATGGATGGAAAACCGGGTAAGCCAGCCGGATGGGTCGTGGTTAAACGAACCGGTTAAAGGTTCATGGAAAGGTACTACCGTATTCGCTGCCATAGCGTTGGCCGAGGCTGTGAAAAACCATGGCGCGTTAATGGATACGCAGTTTAAGAACGATGTAACAGCCCGGCTAAAAAAAGCAGGCGACTATATATACAATAACTTTTCGCTTGAATATGGTAATATCAATTACCCGGTAACCGCTTCGTACGGCTTATCGCTATTGGGCGAATTACTGGATGTGCCCCAATTTAAGGTAAAGGGAAAAGAATTGGCGCACCAGGGCTTGCAGCTGGTAACCAAAAAGGACGCTCTTTTATCGGGCGAGGGTGGCCCATTATACAAGGCCAGTAAAAAGGGTTGCTTTTCTGTCGATCTGGGTTATAATGTTGAAGAGTCATTACCGGCGCTGGTGCTTTACGGTTTGTTGACCAAGGATGAAGAAGTGCTTGAGGCCGTCACCAGACTTATGCAGACTCACATGGAGTTCATGTTGCCAGATGGTGCCTGGGACAACAGTTGGGGCACTCGAAACTACAAATGGACCTATTGGGGCAGCCGCACCTCTGATGGTTGCCAGTCGGCTTACGCTTTAATGGCAAACCGCGACGCGAGGTTTTATAAAGTGGCGCTTAAAAATACCCAGCTGATGCAGCAATGCACCAAAGATGGGTTGTTGTATGGCGGTCCGCATTATATAGCGCACCGGGTAACGCCATGCGTTCACCATACCTTTTCGCATATTAAAGCTTTAACCAACATATTGGAATATGGCGACCCCACAACAAAAGTAAACGCTGATAAACTGACCCTGCCGCGCGAGGAAAGCTATGGCAGTCGGTTCTTTACAGACATTCAAACCTGGCTTATAGCAAAAGGAAACTACCGCGCCACCATTACCGGGTACGACAGAGAATATAAAGACACCAAAAACGGCCATGCAACCGGCGGGGCGCTCACTATGCTTTGGCATCAAAAAACGGGGCCGCTAATGGTTGCAAGTATGAACGAATATCAGTTATTTGAAGCCGGCAATATGCAGCCTGATACCGACCCTTTTTCAATGTCGTTAACTCCACGCATTGAGTTGAAGATAAACGGCCTGCTTTATATGAACATCAGCGACCTGGGCGCTATTATTGAAACCCAAAACGAAGGCGATAAGTTAACAGTTAGCACTAAGTCAAAACTGGTTGATAAAAATCAGCAAAGCCCGGCTTCCGGCGAGATAAATTGCGAGGTATCCTATAGCTTCACCAATGAAAAAGTGACCCTGAAGTTTAGCTATGATAAAACCATACATGCCGACAAGATCAAAATTATATTTCCTGTAATAGCTAAAGCTACGGAGAAGATAGGTGTTATAGCCAGCAATAAACTAAATATCCACAAAGATTCGGCATTGGTAAAGGTTTCAGCAAATCATCCAATCGTCCAATTGTCATCAAACAATGGCCGGGTATTTAATTTTGTACCGGGCTATGAAGCCATTCCTTTTTTCATTGCACAAAACCAGGCGGCTATTGAGCTGGAAGTTTTACCCGGCGTTAATTCGCGGCGTGTTTTTTCGCGGTTCCCAGCCATACCAGGCCATCAATAATAAACTGTCGCTGCATCTCGCTGCCAAAAGTTGACGATAACGTTTTATTGGTTTTGCCCTCGTAATCCATATCGTTATGCCCCATGTTCATGTAAATCATCTTATAATTTCTGTTTGTCCACGCAACAGGGTAATAGCCGGTATGCCATATTTCCGACTGTTTTGGCCCGTTGCCAAGCGGAAAACTTGTTGAATCAATGGATAGCAGTATATCAATATCCGGGTTTTTACGTAGGTCATTCTCCCACCTGTACCATTCGTTGGGTGATGACTTGAAAGTTTTAGGCAGGTGTTTTGTTGCCGGGTGCTTTGGGTCTGCCACCCGTAAAACAGCCGAAGTTGGCCGCCACGTATTACTAACATACTGCCCCGAGCCTAAAAACTCCTGGTGGTACCAATCCCAGTTTTGCGGAAAATCAGACGGGGTCAAGGCAAACGCCGAAAAGTGAAAGCCCATCCATGCGCCGCCATGTTCCATATATTTTTGAAACGCAGCCCGTTGTTCGGGAGCTTCCGGTCGGGTATCTAAAAACAAAACAACCTGGTAATGCGATAAAAACTCGGCATTCAGGTTGGCCCAGTTTTTTGTGGAGTCGTACGTGAAATTATATTTCTTCGCCATCTCCGGGAACCAGATATTAGCCTCATGCACATAGCTTATATGCGCAAGGTCGCTTTTGGCGGTATAAAAGGCGATCACTTTGAATTTTGGCTTGCTTTCCTGTGATTGGGCGATTGTAGAAAAGGCAAAAAAAAAGAATACAAAATGAAATTAGGCAGCTATGAATTTTATTGATCATACGGGTTTATTAAGGTCTTCCTAATTTACAATTATTGCAGCTATTTTCCGTAAGATATATCATCTATAAGAAAACGGAGGCTAATGTCTTTTAATCCTAAAAATAAGTCTGTATTTACCAGCATCGGTTTGGCTTTTTAACTCATATTTGTATGGAACAGTTTTTGAGGATGTTATTACCGGCCACCTCTTATAGACAGGTAATGCGTTCAAACCAATAATAAACTAAATAGCTTAATGAAACTTACGCGTAAATACGTTGCTCAATTAGTTGTCGGCATTTGGTTTGTCGCTGCGTTTTCAGGTTGTGCTAAAACTAATAATCCCAATACCACATCTACCACCACCACGACAACTACGACAACTACCACTACGACAACGACAAATCCAAACTTTGCAAAGGGTGCAGATATAGGATGGTTGTCGCAAATGGAAGCATCGGGCAAAAAGTTTTACGACAGCAACGGCAACGCGATAGATTGTATTGCCCTGTTAAAAAGCTTGGGCGTAAATTCTATCCGGTTAAGGGTATGGGTTAACCCTGCTGCGGGTTACTGCAATAAGGCGGATGTGGTGGCTATGGCCATACGCGCAAAAAATGCGGGTATGCGCGTAATGATCGATTTTCATTACAGCGATACCTGGGCCGACCCCGGCGATCAAAACAAACCGGCCGCCTGGGTAAACTTAAGCCTGGCCGACCTGGAAACAGCGGTTTATAACCATACTTATGATGTATTAAGCACATTAGAGGCTAATGGCGTTAAACCAACATGGGTGCAAACAGGTAATGAAATTAACAATGGGTTGTTATGGCCCACCGGCGAACTCACCGGCACAGGCGTTGGCGGCGCAGCTGATTATGCCGCATTGATCAATAGCGGCTATAACGCGGTAAAAGCTGTTGACACCGCTATAAAAACCATACTGCATATCTCTAACGG
>JABDBT010000090.1 GCA_013288465.1 Bacteroidota bacterium
CAGCAGCGCAATTTGCCCTGAATGATATACATGATGTTGAATTAAGCCCAATACCAGCTCTTCGTAAGTGTTTACAGGCTCGCTGCCGCGCTCATCAATAATGGGTTCGGGCCATTTTTCTTCGGGGAAATCGCGGATAGTTTTTACCAGGTTTACGTTAACCAGTTTAAAATCATCTATCCATGTTTTCCATTTCTGCTCGTCGGGGTTGCCGGTTTCGGGCCAATCGCCGCTTAGCGGGGCGCTTGCCGGTTTTTCGTTAAGGCGGTCCATCACTTCTTCCGTCCAGCTAAGCATGTGCAGGATAATTTCGGCAATATTATGCGCGGCGCCCGCAGGTTTTTCATACGCCGACTCAAAAGTCACCTTGTCTAAGATATCATAAACCGGCGAGCCATACCAGGGCTGGCCTGATAATACGTTGGCCAGGTCGTTTTCGAGGGTTTGGGAGATGGTCATGGGTTAGTAATTGTAGGTGTAAAATTAATGATTTTGTCTGAACCTTGATTCGTAGGATTTAAGGATCGCCATGATTCTTGTCAGTTGGCGTCAATGTATCAGGTTAATCTTTTAACTCCTACGAATCAAGGTTCTGACAACCCACCGCGCAATTAATACCATCAATAGCCGCCGAAATAATGCCGCCAGCGTAGCCAGCGCCTTCGCCGCAGGGGAACAGGCCCTTTACCTGCGGGTGTTGCAGGGTTTCTTTATCGCGCGGTATTTTTATGGGCGATGAGGTACGCGATTCTACGCCTACCAGTATCGCTTCGTTTGTATAATAACCCTTCATCTTTCTGCCGAACGCGGGCAGCGCTTTTCGTAACCGCTCGTTTATCCAATGCGGTAAAACTTCTTTTAGCTCCACGCTTTTTGTACCGGGCAGATAGGAATTTTTGGGGAGATCGACCGATAATTTTCCATTTACAAAATCAACCATTCTCTGGGCGGGCGCTACCAGGCTGCCGCCACCTGCTTTAAAAGCCAGCTGTTCAATTTGCGTTTGAAAATGCAGCATTTTAAAAGGGTCTTTAGTATCGCCCGCCACATCCTCCAAATTTATTTGTACCACTGTGCCCGAGTTGGCGTAAGGGTTATTCCGTTTTGATGGACTCCAGCCGTTTACTACAATTTCGTTAGCTTCTGTGGCGCAGGGGGCAATAATGCCGCCGGGGCACATGCAGAACGAGAATACGCCGCGGTTATCCACCTGCTCCACCAGGTTATAATAAGATGGCGGCAGATCGGGGTCGCGGAGGTCACAATGGTATTGGGCCCGGTCAATGATCTCCTGCGGGTGTTCAATGCGTACACCTAAAGCAAAGGGTTTGGCCTCTATCAATATATTTTGGCGGTGTAGCATTTCAAAAACATCCCGCGCCGAGTGGCCGGTGGCTAATATCACGGCGTTGGCATGCAACTTTTCGCCGGAGGCTAATTGTACGCCTTTAACCTGTCCAAAATCAACCAGCAGCGAAGTTACTTTACTGTCGAAATGAATTTCGCCGCCCGCGTTTAATATGGTTTCGCGGATAGCTTCAATAATTTGCGGCAGTTTGTTGGTGCCAATGTGCGGGCGGGCATCAACCAGTATATCTGCCGAAGCGCCATGCGCCACAAATGTTTTTAAAACCCCGTTCACATCGCCCCGCTTGGTTGACCGGGTGTAGAGCTTCCCGTCCGAGTACGTACCCGCGCCGCCCTCGCCAAAACAATAGTTAGACTCGGGATTTACTAAGCCCTGTTTATTGATGTTGGCCAAATCGCGGCGGCGGTCTTTAACGGCTTTGCCGCGTTCAATAATGATAGGCTTATTGCCCTGCTCAATGCATTGCAAAGCGGCAAACATCCCTGCCGGACCAGCGCCTATAATAATAACCGGTTTGGCGTTTTTAACATCAGGATAATTTACGGTATAGCTTTCGGGATGATAAGCCTCCTCCACAAAAAGTTTGACCTGCATACGGTAAACCACCCTGCGGCCACGCGCGTCGATAGAGCGTTTGAGGACCTGTATCCCGGTAATTTTTAGGGGATTAATATTTAGAGCCGAAGCGGCGAGTTTAGTTAAGATGGCCTCATCTTCGTGTTGCCCGGGCTGGCAAACAATTTCTATTTCTTTGATCATGGTGTTGCCCGGTTTTTATCCGGGATGGGGCAAAGGTAGGGATTGAAATAACAAAAAATATGTATTTTTGTTAAAAGCAATACGTTATGCAAAGTCAAAAGTTAAGCGCTTTACAATTAGAGCTGTTAAATATTTACTCATTCCAACCAAAAGAAGAGGACCTGCTGGCTATTAAACAATTGCTGGCCAGGTATTTCTCAGGCCAATTTCAAAAAAACATTCAAAAAGCCATAGAGAAGAATAATATTACAGAAGAGGACCTTGACCGCTGGCTTAATGAATAAACTAAGCTTTATTTTAGACACCAATATTTTCCTGGTTTCCCTCGCTCCGCACTATAAGTATCACTGGATATATCAGGCTCTTGTACAGAACAAATACGATTTAGTAGTATCAAATGAGATATTGACAGAGTACGAAGAGCAGGTTATCCAAAGATATGGTGTTGAACGTACAGAGTCGTCTCTTGACTTCCTGTTGATGCTACCCAATGTAGTCCTTAAAAATCCATCCTTTTTATGGCAATTGGTAGAAAACGATAAAGACGATAACAAATTTATTGATTGCTACATAGCAGGCCAGTGTGATTACATTATTAGCAATGACCGCCATATCCATCAAATAAAAAACAGTGCATTTCCACAGATCGCTGTTTTGCGCTACGAAGAATTTGAAGAACAGTTTAAACCTTCCTTTAGATTGTAGTCGTAAGCTCTCCGTCGCCCGTAGCTTGCAGCTACAGTAAATAGCTAACAACCCTCTACCGCCTCTGAAACCCCGGCAAACCTATAATAATACCTGCCACCAAGGCCTGCATATTGTTATTAGGCTTATTGGCCACTACGGGGGCAACTGGTTTGGGTTTGTTCTACTGCGGTACGCTCATCAGCATCGTATCGCCGGTAGCATAACCTATACAATATCATTTCTATGCGCCATAAACCTGTCTTTTTATTTGTTAATAATTAATCATAAATTTGAGTGTTATATAACAAAAAGCAAGCATGAACAATCCTAACACTCATATTAAAAAAAGGGCACTGGCTAGTGTAGAGGACAGCAAGGGATATAGTGTTATTTTGCAGGACATTGCAAGAGCTGCCGGCGAAGAAGCAATTATTGAAGCCAAAGTTCTAAAAATCCCCATCACCTATTTAAACGAAAAACACCAGGTTGTAAAAAAATTTCCGGATGGGCGAATAGAGGTTATTGAACAACTTCAAAAAACTAAAACCTTTAAAGTTTTACGTAAAGGAACTGTATTACATGCCCGAAAAGGTTAAGCGCCTCCGCATCGTTGCAGGCCCCAACGGTTCCGGGAAAAGCACCATAATTGAAAGGCTTCGTAAAAACTTTGATTGCGGTGTTTATTTGAACACCGATGATATCGAGAAGATTTTAAGGGATAAAGGATTGTTACGCCTTTCTGATTATCTCATCAACTCAAACCAGGCTGACTATCAAATATTTCTTAAAAAAGAAAATGTTCAGACTTTGATTAGCAAAGCCGAAGCCGCTGGTTTTCCTATTAATATCAGGTTTGACACCAATTTGCTCATTACCAAAGAATCGACACATTCATACGAAGCAGCTATAGCTGTTGAGTTTTTAAAAGACCGGTTATTAGCGCAAGGCGAACTTTTTACTTTTGAAACGGTAATGAGCCACCCTTCAAAGCTGGATTTCGTTAAATTGGCCCAACAATTAGAATATAAAATTTATCTGTATTTTGTTTCAACAGAATCAGTCAACATAAACATAGAAAGGGTTAAACAACGGGTTATTAAAAAAGGCCATCATGTACCGGAACAACATATACGCTCCCGTTACACCCGGTCGATGGAATTACTAAGTGATATGATACCTATCAGCTATCGCACGTTTCTATTCGATAATTCCTCCGAAATAAATTCCTTTCTTCAAATAGCTGAAATTTATCGGGGTAAAGAGTTAATTATTAAAACAGACCCCATTCCCGAATGGATATATACCTATGTAATTAATCCTTTAAATTTCGGATAAGCAATATCACAAAGGCACATGCGGCAAGTGTGCCGCCAACGATTGACATCCCATCATTTAACCTACCTCCTCTGAAATCCCGGCGAACCTATAATAATACCTGCCACCAACGCCTGCATATTGTTATTAGGCTTATTGGCCACTACCGGGGCAACGGGTTTGGGTTTGTTATCCTGCGGTACGCTCATCAGCGCCATATCGCCGGGTGCGCCCACGGTTGGTTTCTCGGATGCAGGTGCCGGCGCAGGCGCCGGACGTACCGGGATATTCATTTTAGCGGCCAGTGTTGGGTCGCTCAGTAGCGGAGTGAGCTGTTTAATGGTTTCGTCAGGGTTTTGTTCGGGCAGTAACAGTTTGCTATAAGTTACAATAGCTAATTGCGCATTTTGCGGGTCCTGGTGGTTGGTAAAGCTGTTTAAGTTAACCCTCGTGCCTGCTATTTGATTGGTAGTTAGCGCCAGGCTAAAATCCATACGACTAAGCAACGAGCCGGTATTTATCCAATACCGCCCGCGGTCGGGGAAACCTGTAGGGGCCTGGTAATAATATATTTTTTCGCCCATTCTTGTTATCCAGTTAAATAAAGGATAAGGGTCTTTAATATCGGCATTTAAACCGCGTACCGAACTAATGGCAAGTTCAAATGGCGATTTGGTTTTTACCAGTGTAACCTTTTTATCCCAAAACTCGGGCGAGGTAACCATGGTGATGAGTACCTGCCTGATATCGCCATCATGATCGGTAAATGATTTTGCCATTTTATCCACTAACTTTTGCGGCGGGTTATCGCTCACAAAACGGACAGCCAGTTTCCGGCAAATAAATTTAGCGGTTGATGGATGATGGGCCAGCATTTCGAGCAGGTAAACACCCTCCTGGTAACCCACAACTGGATCTTTACTGGCCTCGAAAGTATGGCCTAAAACCACTTTTTCGCCCTGGTCGTGCCGGTTGGGGGTAAACAAAAAGTCGCCCTCATGCACATACCCTTTTTGGGCCAGGTTATTTTCGCCCACTTTGGCAACCAGCCCTTTCATAGCCGCGCCATAAGCCTCATCACTTATAGGGTAAACGGTCCAGCCGGTAAGTACACGGGCTGCCTGGGTAACATCGTTTTGGGTATAGCCGCCATCAACGCCCAGGGTATGCAGTTCCATTACCTCGCGGGCGTAGTTCTCATTCAACCCGTTAACATTTTTGCCGGGTTGCGTAAGCGTTTTTACCGTAGCCGGTTGAGTAGTAGCAGCGGTAGTGGTCATCATCATTGACATATCAGCACTGGCAGCAACGGGCTTAACAGGCTGGGGTTTTGCTGGTGGCAGCGGACCAACACTGGTAAAATTATCCAAATAGTACAACATGGCCGGCGATTTGGCGGAGGCCATTAGCAGATGATCGAAATTACCCAACGCATTGGGTCGTATCACGTCTCGTTCATAAGCGGGAATAAACTGCGCGCATTCGCCCCTAACAAATGAAACATTAAAATGGTTGAACCAAAAATCGGTCATCACCTCCTGCAACTGGTTATTGGTATAAGCGGCCCGCATTATCTTCTGGTCTATAAATTGTTTATACAGGTCCTGGTCAGATTTATAGCCCTTTTTGGCCATGTAGCCCTGCAATTGCAGGTTAAATGCTTTTTTATCTACCGCTTTGTCCACCGAATCTTTACTGATGGCACTATCCTTAATAGCCCGCGACCGTATAACAAAGCCGGGAGGGTACATCTTGCAAACTTCGGTATTGCTTAGGTTTATGGCATCATAAGCGCTTAGCCGTTTGTCCAGCGAATCATCGGCCAACCCGGCGGTTAGTTGCTGGTTAAACCAGTTTTCGAGCCCCATTTTAACAACCGAATCTATTTGACCGGGCGTTGCACCGTATGTAAATCTTTCCAGCAGGTGCTCTGCCGCCTGTTGCTCGGTTAGCCCCGCGCGTTTATAGGGGAACTTATACAATTTTTCGGGAGCCGGACTGGTAAGGAACGAAGTCAATATAAAAACGCTGCCCGTTAATAATGCAGCGAAACAGCAAATCTTTAAAGTCTTTTTCATGGCAGGTGGACGTAATATTACTGACGTTTTGACTATGTAAGATAAGATAGGTTTAATAGCAATTATTATAACGAAATTATATATAATATGTTTCAGTATCTTTAGCTAACTCAACTCTTATTTATATGAAATATAAGCTGTTATTCGCTCTGTTTTTAACCGCAACGACGGGTTTCGCGCAAACGGATAAAAAACTAACTGCCCAATTACAGGATGCCTTAAAAGGATTTAACGGACTGGCGGGCATTTATGTACATAATTTAAAAACCGGCAAAACAGTGGCTATCAATGCCGATACGCTTTTCCCTACTGCCAGTATGATCAAAGTGAGTATTCAATGCGGGCTGATGGATAAAATAGAAAAAGGCGAGCTGCAATACAACCAAAAGCTGGTTTACCGCGATTCGCTACTATATGCCGGCGAGGATATTTTAGGATCGTTTAAAGATAAGGACACCATACAGTTGAGCAAAGTTGCTATGCTGATGATCACCATGAGCGATAATACGGCCAGCCTTTGGCTGCAAAAATTAGTAGGCGGCGCATACATCAATAACTGGCTTGACCAAAACGGGTTTAAGGTGATGCGGGTAAACTCGAGGGTGGCGGGGCGCGAGGCTATCCGCAAAAAATATGGCTGGGGCGTAACATCGCCGTACGAGATGTGCCGGTTATTTAACATGATATACAATGGCGAGGCGGTTAGCCCGGCGGCCAGCGAACGGATGATGCGCAACATGGGCCGCATATATTGGGATGAAAAGGCCCTGGCGCAGATACCGCCTTATATTCACACCATATCCAAACAGGGCGCGGTGGATGCTTCGCGATCAGAAACGGTATTGGTAAACGCGCCGCATGGCGATTATGTGTTTTCCATCATCACCAATAACAATAAAGACCAAAGCTGGAAACCCACTAACGAAGCCGATATGCTGATACGCAAAGTATCGGCCCTGTTATGGCATTATTATGAGCCCAAAAGCAAATGGAAACCTGCTGACGGGGTTGGGAAGTTTATGTTGAATGAGTGAGGGGGAGGTGAAAGCGGAAAGGTAAAAGCTAAAAGGTAGTGCATAGCTTAAAGCCTCAATAGTACAGTCTTCATAAAATCTGCAGCCCTCGCTTATCGCTCCCCCTTTAGGGGGCTGGGGGGCGACTAATACAATAAATGATCGTACGGATAACGTTCAGTATGAATCCCTTTTACATACTCATATAACATGCTCCTGAACTCCTCTATATTATCCTTTTGGGTAGCCGAGATAAATATAGCGGGGCTATTGTTTTTGGCCATCCAGCTGTGTTTAAAATCATCAACGGTTAGCGGTTCCGGCTTTTCCTGGCCCTCGGTTTGCACGGGCCGATAGGCATCTATTTTATTAAATACCGTAATTATTTGCTTGCCGGTTACGCCAATGTCTTTCAGCGTTTCGTTTACGGTGCGTATCTGGTCTTCAAAGCCGGGGTGCGAAATGTCAACAACGTGTATCAGTATATCCGCTTCGCGCACCTCATCCAACGTCGATTTAAAGCACTCTACCAAATGGTGGGGTAGCTTGCGGATAAACCCAACCGTATCTGATAGCAGGAAAGGCACGTTTTCAATCACTACTTTGCGAACCGTTGTATCCAGCGTGGCAAACAGCTTATTCTCTGCAAACACGTCCGATTTGGAGATCATATTCATAATGGTTGATTTACCCACGTTGGTATAACCCACCAATGCCGCGCGTACCATTTGCGTACGGTTTTTGCGCTGCGTGGCATTTTGTTTATCTATTAGCTTAAGCTTGTCTTTAAGCAGCGATATTTTTTCGAGGATCAAGCGCCTGTCTGTTTCAATTTGCGACTCGCCCGGCCCGCGCATACCTATACCACCTTTTTGTCGCTCTAAGTGAGTCCATAGGCGGGTAAGGCGGGGCAACAGGTATTGCAGCTGCGCCAACTCCACTTGTGTTTTGGCCTGCGCGGTTTGCGCCCGACTAGCAAAAATATCCAGTATGAGGTTGTTACGGTCTAATATTTTTACCTGTAGCTCGTTTTCAATATTACGCAGTTGCGATGGGGTAAGCTCATCGTCAAACACCACAATATCAATTTCTTCTTCGGTTACAAAAGCTTTTATATCCTCCAGCCTGCCCGAACCAACAAAGGTTGTCCTATCCGGCTGCGATAATTTTTGGGTAAATATTTTAACGGTTTCCGCCCCGGCAGTATCCACCAAAAATTGCAATTCTTCTAAATATTCTTTCGCGCGCTCTTCGGTTTCGTTAGCAGTAATAACGCCAACTAATACCGCCCGTTCCTGCTTCACAGCAGTATCATAAAATTTTTGTTTCATTCAATAACTTAATATCAATCTAAATGCCAGTGTTAAATTAATGGCGGCAATTGGCAAAAATAACTATCTATTTGCCAAAATAGCAGTATTAGCGTTTAATTGTATTGAGCACCAGTTGCCAATCGGGGAAATTCTCGGTTGTGCCTTTCAGTTTATCAATCAAATTGATGGCATCGGGATAAAAATATTCTGTTAACTCCAATACCCCAACCCCGTTTTTAGGGTTGAACAGCGTACCGGCTATATAGCCTTTTTCGCCGTTGTTGGCCCGCTTTTTATCAAAGCTTACCGTGCTGTTTACAAACTCGCCATGTGTTTTTTCGCCGTTGAGATAAGGCAGCAACCATTCTACCGATTTTTTGATAGATGTTTGATCTTCGGATACATAATTATAATAATCAACACCGGTGGCTCTTTTCAGGATGATAGCCAATTTGAGCAATGGCTCCAGGTCATATACATGGTAATGCAGGGCATCGCGCAGTTTAAAATCAATGCTTGAGCCATCGGGCAATAAGTTTTTGCTGATCTGCTTTTTAATGCCCTCAATAGCATATTGCTGATATTTTTCATTGTTTACCGCGAAGCCGATCTCGCCTATTTCTTTAAGGCGATGCGAGTGCCAGTTATTATAAGCAGTTTCGCGCCCCGGTTTAAATTTATTGATCTCCATTTGGGCTGTTTGTAACAGCCACGCGGTGATGAGTTTATTATCCGTTGCATTTAGGTCGCTTTTGATGAGGTCATAAGCTTCAACAGCCTGGTTGAGGTTAGTATCATCGATCGGGTCGCCATTAGGCACGTTAAATTTCGACCATGCATCCAGGTATTCAACCGTTTTATCCAGGTATTTCTTATCGTTCCCGGTGCGGTAAATGATGGCCAGCGCATAAATTTTGCGCATATCTCTTAACGACGCGCTGGTGGCGGTCTTTTTGGGGTCGCCCTGTAGCCGGCCTTCCGTGTGGATGGTATCAATAGGGTTGGGCGCTTCGCTTAAAGCCGCATCGGCAGTTTGCTGCCATTCGGCCAAACGTTTCTTTGCCGATGGGTCGGTAGCGGCCAGGTG
>JABDBT010000091.1 GCA_013288465.1 Bacteroidota bacterium
ACTGTTGCGCTCGGTATATCTTTTAAATTCATTTTTGCGGTGCCGCGTCGGTTATAGTTATCTTCATCTTTTGGGTCGAGGGCGATAGCCTGGTTAAAATCGGCATTCATGTGTTCAATATCCGGTACAAGGCTTTCTGCCAGCCCGCGGTAACTATAAACCTTTGCGTTTTTAGGGTTGATGTTTAAAGCGCTATTATAATCAGCAATTGCTCCTTTATAATCTTTCAAAGCTATTTTTACATTGCCCCGGGTAAGGTAAGCGTTATCATCATTGTTATTTATAGCGATGCTTTTATCGGCATCTTTTAATGCCCCTTCATAATCATTTAGCATCAAATAGGTATTAGCGCGGTTATAATAAGCAGAAGCAGCGGCCGGGTTTAGGCGGATAGCCATATTATAATCGTTCAGGGCAGCAGGGATATCGCCTGTATTTGATTCGATTAAACCGCGCTGGATATAATTATCGGCATTTGAGGGGTTAGCGGCGATAAGCGCGTCAAAAGCCTGAGATGGTTTATTATTTACTGGCGCTACAACGCTTTTTGGCACGGTAGTTAACACTTGCGTGGGGTTCACTACAGCTTCTTTAGTTACTACGCTTTTTGACGCCGGGGTTAACGGTTGCGGGGTAGTAACTACAACCTGTTTAATTACGGCGTTTTTAGGCTCGGGGGCACGTATTGGCGGAGGAGGGGCAACTACCACCTGTTTAATCGGAGGTTTTTCCGGCTCAGCAACCCTGGGTTGCGGGGGATTAACCACAACCGGTTTGTTAGCGTTTAGCTTATTTTTAGCGTTTTCGCGGCCGGCTATCGCCTCTACATTTTTGGGGTCGAGGCTAATAGCCATATCATAGTCTGCAATGGCGTCTTTATAGATTTTCAGGTTGCTTTTTGCCAACCCGCGGTACATATATAGCCCCGGGTCCTTAGGACTGAGCTTTATGGCGGTGGTCAGATCAGTTATAGCGCCCCAGTAATTGCCAATGCTGATTTTGGCATTCGCCCTGTAACTGTACAGCGCTACATTATTAGGGCTATACGAAATTGCTTTACTAAAATCTTTAATAGCGTGTTCATAAGCCTTAGTACTGCTATAACAATTACCCCGGTAGAAATAAGCGTAGATATTAGCCGAAGAAGGATCAGCTTCAATAGATTTGGTATAATCCTGTATGGCGCCGTTATAATCCTTTGCTGCTAATTTGGTATTACCGCTTTGTAAGTACGTAGCTGCTGTTTGGGCAAGGCAGCAAAAAGGTAAAAAAAGGAATGCAAATATTAGTTTAACCATAGTTATAGCTCGCATTAGCTTTAGCGCCAATTTTAAAATTACTAAAAGTATTTTAATTAAAATTAAGCCTTAATTGCTTCGGCATTGTTATCAGGATTACCGGGCTTGTTCCTGATCAAAAAATCCGATTTACGAATATAATGATTTAGCGGCTCTTCTATCAGTTTAAATAACCCTATAGCTATGGCGTTCAGTACGATAAAGCCCAACAACAGGTTTATTTGATCGTTCTCAAACGGCGAATGCCAATCCAGCCCCCATTTATCATACAGTTTAAACACATAATCGTTTAGCCAATTTATACCGTTATGAAACATATAATACATATACCCTAAATGGATGAGGTAAAATATATACGAGCTTTTGCCTAACAGTTCAACAAACGGGTGGGCTAAAATTTTCTTTAGGGCGGTGGTTTCGCTCAGCAAGCCATAAAAAAATGTGGCTATGGCCACCGGCAGCAAATAGTTGTTGGTGATGATGCCAAACGGGTTATGCAAGCCTGCCGTCCATCCTGCAGGGATAGTTAATACCGACATGATCCAGATGCAAAAAAAGATCATTAAAAAACCGATGTAGGTTAATTTGAACTTGCCTGCCGTACGTAAACCTTTTCTTTTTACAATTAGCGCTAATTGTATCCCCACAAAAAATTCAAAACAGCGCCCAAAAAATGTGTACAACATCATGAAGGTGAAGTTGCCGAAAAAGCCATGCCAGTTAACATGACTAAATACAAGTACCAGCAAACAACCCGCGCCGGTAATAATTACCGGCTGGATATAAAACTTATTATATTTTTTTGCAATAAGGAAAATAATGGGCGCCGAAAAGTAAAAGCATTCCTCAACCGTTAACGACCATCCCTGGGCTATGCCGGTATCCCACAACTGGTAAAAAAAGCCGCGTACAAAGGTGATATGCATAAAAAACAGCACAACCGGGTTATCAAAACCTTTGGTTATGATTTGATCTTTGGTAAACCAGTAATAAACAAACGCGCCCAGCGTAAGCAAAAAATACATTGGATAAATACGCGCCACCCTGTTTTTGAGGTATTGTTTAAACCAGCGGGTAGTTAGCTTAAAACTATCATAATAACGATAGGCGATCAAAAACCCCGATAAAGTAAAGAAGATGGTTACGCCGATATGAAATTCATGAAAGAAACGTTGCATAGCATGGGGAAGATTCTCATCAAACACATACGAATAGTGGGATATAAAAACCAGGTAAGCGGCCAGCGCCCGTACCCCTGTTAATGCCGGAATATAATTTTGTAAAGGCTTTTGTGACAAAACAGTTATGTAAATTAATTATAAGCCGCAATTTCTTCATTAATTGGCAGCAAAACCAAACAGGTTATAACGCCGAGCCCTGTATAACGCCTCTATCGGCTATTTGCTTATCAATAAAGTATTGTATCTCTGATTTTTTTAACTGCCAGTTGGGTGCAATCAGCAACTCCAGGTCGCTGAGGCCGAAGAGGCGCTGTATTACCAGGTCGGGCCGTACGAGCGGCAAAAAATCGCATAAAAAATCGGTGTATTCCTGCAGGGTAAAAACCTTAAATGGCTGGCGTTTATATTTCACGCCCATTACCGAGCCCTCTACAATATGCAGGTGATGAAACTTTACAAACTTAATTTGCGGGTGGCGGTTTATCTCGTCGGCATATTTCAGCATCATTTCGTGCGTTTCCCAGGGGAAGCCAAAAATGGTATGTACGCAAACGTCCAACTTGCTGTTTTGCAATAAGTTTAACGCGGTTATCAGATCGTCATGGCTGCAACCGCGGTTTATCTGTGCCAGGGTATCGTTATATATCGATTCCATGCCCATTTCCAGATCCACATCAAAGCGGTCGGTATAGCTTTCCAGCAGGGCGATTTTTTCGGCATCAATACAATCGGGACGGGTGCCTACACTCAGGCCCACAATATCTTCGGTGCCATAGCTTAGTGCCTCGTCATACATCATTTTGAGGTAATGCGTGGGGGCGTAAGTATTAGTATTGGGCTGAAAGTAAATGATAAACTTATCGGCCTTATTGCCCTTGCGCGCGCGCTCCATGCCCTGTATAACCTGCTCGCGAACGGTAGGCGCGTTACGCGATACCGATGGGGTAAATGAATCAACATTACAATACGTACAGCCGCCGTAGCCTTTTGAACCATCGCGGTTGGGGCAGGTAAAGCCGCCGTCAACAATCACTTTAAAAACACGGTGGCCCTTGTATTTTTCCTTGAGCCATGCGCCGTAGTTATTGTAATTTTTAAAGCCTTGCTGTAGTGGTGTTTCTGTTAATTGCATTGGCGCAAAGATAGGAAATTACACGCCAACAATATTTTGTTTAATTACCACTCCCTTTTTAAGATACTGATAATGCTTATAGCAAATGCCCGGTTTGTTTCATTTGGCGCGCAGTGCGCGTCAAAATACTCGGGAGCATAGTAGTATAAGTGCCTCGATTTTTCGGGGGTAATCATCCATATAGAATACTCTGGCCCATCACTCATCGAGTACTGGTTTGTTATTTTTTCACCATTTACAATTGTTGTCGATTCATTGCATGGTGGTATCTTGCCGTCATCTTCTATGGTAAATAAATTGTTGCCAATTAATTTATTATACAATAGATCGCATAAAAAATCGTCAGCCGGTTTTTCAGTTATAGGTTGTATCTGCAACAATGCCGGATCATTGTAATTGGGCTTTTTGTAGATCAGCTTTTTCCAATGCTTACCCTGGAAAACTAAAATATGATATTCCGTTTCCCACGACCAATTGGAATAAATGCGATAAGCCAGTACGAGGTCGTAATTTTTAATGTATTTCAAAAAAGGAGCATCAGCTTCACCGGTAATATTGCTTTTAAAATTGGGGATAGAAAGTTGCGAAAAGGTTTTACCAGCGAGGAATAAAAAAACAAACAGCAAAATGTATTTTTTCATCCCCAGCACCGGTTAATTACAAAACTTTTTGAGCTGCTCAACAGCCGGTTGATACTTGTACAAGGCAGCGGTATTCCAATCTGTGCAGGCGCCATCTTTATCACCTTTTTGCTGTTTGGCATTTCCCCGATTAAAATAAGCTTCAGCAAAGTTATGTTTATACGTTATGGCTTTATTATAATCGGTTATAGCGCTATCAATAGAACCTTCGTGCTGCCGGGCAAACCCTCTTTTATTATAAATATCATCCATGCCTATTTGTTGGCGGGCATATTTCCCCGTATCTAATGCTATGCCCATATCATAATCGGCAATGGCTCCTTTATAATCGCCGTTAAGGCGTTTCGCTTCGCCTCTTGAAGCATAAGGCAATATCCGGCCTAAATCCATCCCCTTTTTTGCAGGAGAAAGCGCCATTACAATTGTATAATCGTCAATTGCTGCCTGGTAGTCTTCCAATAATACTTTTAAATGCGCCCTGTTCATGTAAGCAGATTCGTTTGGATGCATGGTTATTGATTTAGAAAAAGCTTCCGCAGCGCCTTTGTAATCCTTCAGGCTAAGCTTAATAATGCCTATATCATTGTAGTATATCCACGGATACTTTTCATCGTGCGATGCAGCTAAAATATAATCGGCTATTTCACCGTCCCAATCCTTCAACCCGCCTTTTGCAACTGCCCTGTTAGCATAAGCGTTTACTTCTTTTGGATACATGGATAAAATAATTGTGTAATCTTCAATAGCGCCTTTATAGTCTTTTGAATTGTATTTTGCACCTGCGCGCCCTTTATAAGCTTGAAGATCTCGTGGGAATAAGGCTATTATATGGGTATAATCGGCAATTTTTTGATCGTTGCTGCTAAAATATATAGCCGCTCTTTCCCGGTAAGCATCTATTGCCTTTGGATCTAACCTGATGACTTCTGCAAGGTCAGTGGCGGCCCCCGCGTTATCCATTAAATGTATCCTGGCAAGCGCCCTTTGAAAATAAGCATCCTTAAATTGAGGGTCAACATTTATCGCTTCTGTGTATTCAGCAACGGCATCCCTGTATTTAGCGCTGTCCCGCTTTTGGTTGCCCAGTTTATAATGCTGTTTAGCTATTTGTGCAAAGCCGAGAACCGGGAAAAGCAGGAGAAGAAATATAACGTTTCTCATTGTACTTATATTAAACTTCGCTAATGTTTCACCATTACCTATTCACTACCCACTATTTCCATCATTTTCAAAATACTATCCGCATACTCGCGGTTATTGGCTAAACGCGGAACTTTATGCTGGCCGCCTAATTTCCCTTTTTCTTTCATCCAGTTAAAGAAAGTGCCCTGCGGGGCTACACATATTATTGGGCGGCGCAGCGCCATATCCTTAAACCGTTTGGCATCATAATCAGAGTTGATGCGACGCAGTGTTTCGTCCAACAGGTCAACAAAACGTTCAAATTCGGCGGGCTTTTTTTCAAATTCTATGATCCATTCATGCGCGCCATTAGTATTGCTGTCAAAATAAACCGGCGCAGCGGTATAATCCCTTATAATGGCCCCGGTTTGGCGGCAAGCTTCGTCTAAAGCCCGTTCGGCATTATCAATGATCAGTTCCTCGCCAAAGGCGTTGATAAAATGTTTGGTACGGCCAGTGATCTGTATTCTGAAAGGCGACAAACAGGTAAACCGAATAGTGTCCCCTATTAAATAGCGCCATAAACCAGCGTTGGTGCTGATGATGGGGGCGTAGTTTTTTTCCAATTCCACCTCGTCTAAGGTTAGTGTGGCCGGGTTTTCGTCATGTAAATTCTCTACCGGTAAAAACTCGTAAAAAATGCCATAGTCGAGCATCAGCAGCATGTCGCCGTTATCGGTATCCTGTATCCCAAAAAAACCTTCGGACGCGTTGTAGGTTTCCAGGTAATACATATTATCGCCGGGTATCAGGTTTTTAAACTGCTCGCGGTAGGGGGTAAAGCTAACAGCGCCATGAAAATACAGCTCCAGGTTTGGCCAAACTTCCAGCATGTTTTTTTTACCGGTTATTTCCAATATACGTTTTAGTAATAAAATGTTCCAGGTAGGCACACCGCCCAGGCTGGTTACGTTAACATCTTTTGTGGCATGCGCCACCTTTTCTATCTTCTCCTCAAAGTTTTCCATGAGGGTGATATCCAAATTTGGGGTACGGCTAAACTCGGCCCATAACGGCAGGTTTTTCATGATCACCGCCGAGAGGTCGCCGAAGGAAGTATCTGCACTCAACTGGCTAACCTGGTGACTGCCGCCCAATGTTAAGATCTTCCCGGTAAACATGCGCGTATCGGGCCGGTTATTAAAATAAATGGTGAGCAGGTCCTTGCCGCCTTTAAAATGGCATTCTTCCAATGCCTCGTCACTAACGGGGATGTATTTGCTGCGGTCGTTAGTAGTGCCTGATGATTTGGCAAACCAGCGGATCTCTGAGGGCCAGAGCACATTTTTTTCGCCCTTCAGCATACGCTCAATATAAGGTTTTAGCGTATCATAGTTTTGGATGGGTACGCGGTCCTTAAAGTCGTGCAGGTTATTGATGCTTTTATAATCGTACTTTTTACCCCATTCGGTATGCCCGGCCAATGCTGTCAATTGTTCAAACCATTCTTCCTGTACCTCGTTGGGGTATTTCATAAAAAGCTCTATCTGGTGGATACGCTTTTTCATGAACCAGGTAAAAACGGAGTTAAAAATTGTCATAGGCTATTATTAAGGCGCAAACGTTTTTCGCTTCAGCACAAAATTAGCACCCAGGTAAACCTTACGCACCATTTCGTTTTCCGCAAGTACCTCAGGCACCCCCGACTCTAATATCTTTCCCTCAAAAAGCAGGTAGGCACGATCAGTTATTGAAAGTGTTTCCTGCACATTGTGGTCTGTAATCAATATCCCAATATTGCGGTGACGCAGTTTAGCTACCATGGCCTGTATCTCTTCAACCGCAATAGGGTCAACGCCGGCAAAGGGCTCATCTAACAAAATAAAATTAGGCTCGGCTGCTAATGCACGCGCAATTTCTGTACGCCTGCGCTCGCCGCCCGATAGCAGGTCGCCCCGGTTGCGGCGTACTTTATGCAGGCTAAATTCATCTATCAGCGTTTCTAATTTCTCTTCCTGCTGTACTTTATTCATCGCACCCATTTCAAGTACGGCTTTGATATTATCCTCAACCGAAAGCTTCCTGAATACCGAAGCCTCCTGCGCCAGGTAGCCTATTCCTTTTTGGGCACGGCGGTACATAGGGTCGGTAGTAATGTTTTCATCATCTAAAAATATCCGGCCCTCATTGGGTTTTATCAGGCCCACTATCATATAAAAAGAAGTGGTTTTGCCCGCGCCGTTAGGCCCCAGCAAACCCACAATTTCGCCCTGCGAAACATTGAATGAAACATCACTTACAACCGCACGCTGCTTATACTTTTTTACTAAATTTTCTGCTCTTAAATTCATTTTTTTATTGGGTTGTACGTTGTAGGTTATACGTTGTAAGCTTTTATAGCAGTATTAAACGTATAACTTAAAACGTATTACTTACAACATCACCAAATCTTATCCCCTTTACATTCAACTGTATCGTCCGGCGTTCGCGCCAGATGTTTTCTTCAATGGTATAACAAATGTCGAAAGGTATGTCTTTTTTTATTTTACCAAGGCATTCGGCCTGGTTAAAAGCTATACAATCAAACATGGGCGCCCCTTCCTGCATAACCGCCATTTTTATATGGTTACTGCCCACAAGGTTTGCATACCCGCTAACATACACATTTTTGGTCAGGAAAACCGGCGCCATGTTTTCGGGGCCAAAGGGTGCAAACTGGTTCAATATCCTGAAAAACTTCGCGTCTATCTGGCTTAACTGCAATTCGGCATCAATTGATATTTGCTGAATTAGCTGTTCATCGGTAATACTGGCGCTTACCACTTCTTCAAAACGATCAATAAATTTACCCACGTTGTCGGGGTGCATGGTAAGCCCGGCGGCATATTTATGCCCGCCAAACTGTATCAGCAAGTCGCTGCAGCCACAAAGGGCCTCATACAGATCGTACCCTAAAACCGACCGTGCCGAACCGGCCACATGCCCGTTCGAGCGGGTAAGCACCACGGTTGGGCGGTAATATTTTTCGGTTAACCGCGATGCCACAATACCAATAACGCCTTTACGCCAGTTGCATGACCCCTTCCTGATGCAGGATATGGAAAAGGCAGTATTACGCATTGAAGATGCTATACAAGCCGGCGAAAAAATACTGATCTACGGCGATTATGATGTTGATGGTACCACCGCAGTAGCGGTAGTATATAGCTTTTTTAAAAAGTATCATCAGCACATTGAATATTATATACCAGACAGGTACAAAGAGGGATATGGTATATCAACCCAGGGTATTGATTATGCCGCCGAAAATGGTTTTACCCTTATTATCGCTTTGGATTGCGGCATAAAATCGGTTGATAAAATTGCTTATGCCAATGAAAAGGGGGTTGATTTTATTATCTGCGATCACCACACCCCGGGTGCCGAATTACCTGCCGCTATAGCTGTGCTTGACCCTAAGCGGGCTGATTGCGCGTACCCGTTTAAAGAGCTTTCGGGCTGCGGTATCGGCTTTAAACTGGCGCAGGCCTATGCCGAAAAAAATGACCTGTCGTTTGAAGAGGTAAGCTGCTATTTTGATTTGGTAGCCGTAAGCATTGCCTGCGATATTGTGCCTATAGTAGGCGAAAACCGGATTTTAGCTTATTATGGCCTTCAGCAAATTAATACCGACCCATGTATCGGCATCAAAAAATTAATGGAAGTGGCAGGCCGCACCAGCAATTTTACTATATCAGACGTGGTTTTTTTATTGGGTCCGCGCATCAACGCCGCAGGACGTATTGACGATGCCAAACACGCGGTTGAACTGTTAATTGCAGGCAACGAAGCCGACGCACAGCTAAAAGGCGACCTGATCAACATAAAAAATACCGAGCGCAAAGGCCATGATGTAAAAATTACGGACGAGGCTTTAAGCATGATAGATAACGATGCGATATTTGTTGACCCTGTGCCCGAAATGGTGGAAGGCGCCGCAAAAACCGGCACCGACCGAATTGAGCTTTACACCGAAGCTTATGCCAGCCATTATCATAAAGGAAAAGAAAAAGCTATTGCGCCTTATATACAGGCCGCCGAAGTTGCGCAGAAAACCGGGTTAGGCATCAATGCCGGGCACGACCTTGATCTGCATAATTTG
>JABDBT010000092.1 GCA_013288465.1 Bacteroidota bacterium
TTTATCGGCACGTATGGTAAAGTTTAATATTTTGTTGGGCGTGCCGGTTTTAACACCGGTTAAGTTTGCCTGGTCGCCGTAATCATCTATTACCTGTATGCTTTCCAATATATCAGCAGGTAAATTCTTGGTGGCTGCCTGTACATCGCCCCCCATAAAATCCTTGCCATTTATACGCACTTTAGTAACTGCCTGCCCCTGCGCGGTAACATTGCCATTGGCGTCAACATCTAAACCGGGCACCTTTTTTATCACATCCTCAATGGGCGCGTTGTCACGTACTTTATAGGCCGCTACTTTATAATCAACTGTATCTTCCGAAAATTTTACGGGGTTAACACCAACTATAGTTACGGTTTGCAATTCGTTTTTTTCGGGTTTTAAAACAATTGGAGGTAATACAATTTTGCTATCGGCCGTAAGTGTATAGTGTTTTATAACCGGCTGAAAACCAAGCGAGGTTATAAACAAGGTTATTTTTGTTCCCCTAACATTTGTAAAGTCAAACTTGCCGTTCATATCTGTTGTAGCAGCTGTACTGTCACCCACGTCTGATTTTAATCTTACACTACTTCCGGGTTGGGTAACTTTTAACGAATCGACTAAAACACCTGTTACTTCCTTACCTGTCTGCGCATTAGCATACGAGAGGGATAGAAAAACAGCGATAAGGGGTAAAAAAATATATTTCATAATTTGTAAAATGTGAATGCGTTTTTTGATATAATATTTATACTACAGTATTGAGATGCAAAGGTTCGATTTATATTACATTTAATAATTAATAACTATATGATTGTTACATTATACGCTTAAAACGGCTTATAATATTATGATTGTTACATTTATAATAAACAAAAAGCCGCCAAATATATGGCGGCTTTTTCATTTATCTGTACAAACTGTATAGAAATATTAATTGGCTAAATGCAATGCCGTGGCTAACTGTGTGTAGTTATATATGTTAACACCCGGATGGGCAACCATTATGGTTGTAAGCGAAGTGCCTGCAATTACAACTACCCTAAAATCAAGGCCTGTGGTGGCAAAGTTTGCCTTAACGTTAACGTAACCAACCCCAAAATCAGCAATATTTAAGGTGTTACCGGCTTCGTTATAAGGCAGTGCATACCATGTTGCGGTCCCGGTGTTTCTAACATAAACCAGCACAAGCCCCTGATCAACAATTGACTGTGTAATAGCAGGCACGGTAAGTGTTGTATTACCTACCAAAAACACGCTTTTGTTTAACAATAAAAAGCTTTGCACGTTAGCACTACCATCGCTTCCGGTTGCGCCGGTAGCACCGGTTGCCCCTGTAGTACCGTTAGCGCCTGCTGTTCCGGCTGTACCTGTAACTCCTGTAGTACCCGGTAAACCCTGCGGCCCTCCTACGCCTGCCGAACCCTGCGCCCCTGTTGAACCGGTTGCACCCGTGGCGCCGGTGTTACCGGTAGCGCCTGCTATGCCCGATGCGCCTGTAAGCCCGCTGCCCGGACCCGGCGCATCTGATTTGCATGCAATAATACTGATTGAAGCTAAAAATAAAATAGGTAATATATGTCGAAGTTTAATCATTGTTTATTCTACGTGTGTTGGTAATTTTTAGTTGCGATCCCGTTTGAGGATTAAATGTCCTATTTTACAAATAATAAACACGGTCATAATAATTAACACATGTTTATAACAAAAAACAAAACCACTAAAACACTTGATTTATTTTTTCGTTAAAGATATAAAAACAATGCCCTATGAATAAGATGCGCGCTTCGCTCCACTCAAAAGTCCATAATTGGATGGATGGTTTTGGCTTTCGGCTTAATGCCACGCAAACCGATAAAAAAAGCAATATGACCACCAATCATTACTTTTTTAAAACCTTTAATTTTATTGAAAAAGGAAGGGAGGGCGGCCATAAAAATTCAAGGTTTTTATGCTTTGATACTTATGGTGAAAAAATTGCCGTAAAATCGCTCTTAGACCTTCAAACAGCCTTTTTTGAAAATATAAGCCAGCTTTAAGATCGGCGCTTATTACGCTGTTAAATTCTTCTCTTCAGGGTGATGAGTGTTGTAAACTTTTGGTCGTGGTAAATATCAAGAAAAAGGATGCGGTTGTTTTTTGATCTGAAAAGATCATCTATTTGCTCAAGGGTCATAGACGATACCGGCTTAAAGTTAATTGCCATAATTTCATCGTCTTTCTCCAATCCTGCCAATTCGCCGGGCGACCCGGGCTCCACCCGGTCAATAATAACATGGTTAAACCCATTTCCCGTAGCATAATACTCGAGGCCACTCATATCATGCTCAAAAGGTATATTAAACCCGGTGGATGCCTTTACATACATTGCACTATCCGCATAATCAAAGATCACCACAAACTTTTTAAGTATATCAACCCCCAGGTTACCATCGCGGGGCACCGCTACTGATCTTGTAGCACTATCCTCCGGGAAAGATGCTATTATGTTTTTGATCTTGTATTTCCCTATATCAATTGCTTTAACGCGGCCCAGGTACCCGCTTATTAACCCTTTTAAACCCACACCCAGGCTACCCGGAATTACCTCGGGCGAAAAAACACTTTTATCGCTCACTTTTTCTAATGACATGGCGTGCCCGGCACCAAGATCAACAATTAACTTTCGCGTTGTTTCCGTCCCGTCATTGCAGGTAACGTTTGCATCAATGTATGGCCTGTTTTGATCAACGTTCAGCGCAATTTTGCTTCCGCCCTTAAATCCGCCAAACTTGCCGGGCCTGCAAACAGTAATTACGGTATCGGCAAAATCAATTTTAACGGCCAGCTGATTAAAAAATTCGTATCCTAATAAACCATGTATGCGCATACCGGCGTAGCTTGAAAGGCCAAACAGGTCTGTTTTAAGTATAGCTGCCGATACATCATGGCTGGTTAACCCCTTAATACTAACTTTTAAAGGCGTAGTTATAAAGGCCTCGTAATCTTCCCCTTCGCCAAAGCCCGATATTTTTACCGTGCGTTTGCTAACAAGATCAATAGAATCAACCAATGAAGGTTCGGTTATCAACATTTGGCCAACCCCGGTATCCAATACAAAATTGAACGGGCCCTCATTATTTATTTTGAGTTGTATAATAACCAGGTTCCTTATAAACCTAAAGGGCATTGATACCCGGTTCCGGTTACTATCGAGACTAAAATACTGTGCCCTGGCGGCTGTAAAACAGCAGCACAATAAACATGAAAACACTATCGTTTTCAGGCATTTATCATAAAAAAGCCGGGGTACCATGATTTAGTTCAATATAAATTTAAATTTACTAATATTAGTTTAATTTAAATAACAATCAGCACTAATATATGACGGCTACCCGGCAATTATGTTACAGGCTTAGTGCTTAATCATCTTTAAGCTCTCCTTTAATTTGCGGGTTTTGCGGCGGCAGGCTTTTAACCACGGCTTCTACTTCGGTTTGTTTTACATAAACAGCATACTCGGCAGGTTCAATGCGGCTGCCAATAGCCTCGGCATAAACCTGCGTAAACTCGGCCCCTATGTACAATATGGCAGCCGTATAATAGATCCACAATAATATCACTATAATGGAGCCCGCCGCACCGTATGCCGACCCCTGTGCGGTGTATTGAAGGTACAGGCCAATAACATACTGGCCCAGCATAAACAATAAAGCGGTAAAAATGGCGCCTGAGCGTACATCCCTCCATTTTATTTTTACATCGGGCAGAAACATAAAAATAATTGCAAATAAGACGGATATTACAACAAGTGTTAGCCCTAAGTTTACACACTTAATTAATACCCCGGTAATGGCGGGTAAAAAGTTTTCTATCTTTTTACTTAAAAGGTCAAGCAAAAAATTTATGGCTAAGGTTACTAAAAGCAAAAAGCTTAAACTAATGATCAGCGAAAAAGAAAGGAACCTGTTTTGAAGCAGTTTAACCCAACCGCGCTTAGGTTTAGCCTTAACGCGCCAAATAATGTTTAATGAATCCTGTATCTCAACAAATATGCTGCTTGCACCCACTAACAGGGTAACCACACCAACTATTACCGCGAACCCTGTTTTACCCGAAAGCTGCAGGTTTTTTAGGATATCCTGTATTTGTATGGCTGCCTGTGAGCCTACATACTTTGCAATTTCGGGGTACAGCTCATTGGCAGCAACATCTTTCCTGAAAATAAGATCGGCTAACGAAACACACAATATCAGCAACGGCGCTAACGAAAACACTGTATAAAACGCTAATGACGCGCTTAGTTTTAAGCCGTTATCATCAATAAACCCGCTAAAGGTTGCCACTATTATTTTGCCTATCTTTTTCAAATATACGCGCTGAAAAATTTTCATATTATAACCTGCACTTTATTACCGGGGTAACTAAGAGTAAAGCGTATTTCTTTAATTTAGTTTTAAATTATGCGTAATTAACGTGTTTTGCGATCAATAGCGACACGAGGCGGTTTAATATACACAGTGGGTGTGGTTGTAGCTTTTTAAGGCAACCGGAGGTACACCTAGGGTAACATGAGGCAGCATTAAAATGATGTTTTAATGCTCAGTGAATTCACTTTTTATTGAGTAACCGGCAGGATTTAACATGCTGTTTTGGGGGCATATTGCTTAGGTTTAACCCATATTTTAGCTATAACAAGCTATTTGAACAACGCATTTTGAAAAGCGGGTATTTTTATGTATCTTTAATAGTAACCCGCAATTCTGCAAGGTTTCCGACGGCGTTTTTCGCCTGGTTTTTTAACAAAAAACATATAAAAAAATAAAACTGATTTTCTCAAAATTTTTGTGGGTTGAAGAGATCGTTTTTTTGTATTATTTATACATTAACTTTTAGTGATTACCTGAAGTCAATAAATAAATTAGCTATTGGTTAGAAACGATCAGCAAGTCAAGGTCTTTGCAGGGGAGGGAGAACCGCTCGGCAATATGTTTGTTGGTAAGGTTGCCCTGGTAAATATACACGGCTTCGCGGATACCGGCTTTTCGCCATATCAGGTTTTTTATGCCGCCTTGTTCGCCAATGTCTAACAATATTGGTGCAAAAATATTGGTAAGGGCGTAGGTTGCGGTACGCGCCACACGCGAGGCGATATTGGGCACACAATAATGGATAACATCGTATTTCCTAAAGGTAGGATGGGTGTGGTTGGTTACTTCGGATGTTTCAAAGCAGCCGCCCTGGTCAATACTTACATCAATAATTACCGAGTTGGGTTTCATGCGGCTTACCGTAGCTTCTGATACAATGCATGGGCTAAGGCCGTCTTCGGCGCGCATGGCCCCTATGGCTACATCGCAGGTGGTAATGGCTTTTTCTAAAACAATGGGCTGCACTACCGATGTAAATACCCGGCTGCCTATATTATTTTGTAACCGCCGCAGTTTGTATATCGACGGATCGAACACTTTCACTTCCGCCCCTAAAGCAATAGCTGTACGTGCCGCGTATTCGCCTACGGTGCCTGCGCCTAATATCACGATCTCAGTTGGCGGCACCCCGGTTATACCGCCCAGCATCAGGCCTTTGCCATCAAACACATTGCTCAGGTATTCGGCTGCTATTAGTATGGATGTTGCACCTACGATCTCGCTCATGGCACGGATAACGGTCAGGCACCCGCCTTCATCTAATAAGTGTTCAAAGCAAAGCGCGGTTACGTTCTTTTTCATTAAGGCCTGCAAACTGGCCGCTTTTAGGGTAGATAATTGCAGGGTGGATATTAATAGCTGACCGGGTTTCATCAGTTCTATCTCGTGCATGGTTGGCGGGGCAATTTTTATAATGATATCTGCCTCGTAAACCTTTTTATGGTCGAAAACAATTTGGGCGCCTTGTTCGCTGTAATCTTTATCCAAAAAATTGGCTGCTTTGCCGGCGTTGCTTTCCAGCATTACTTCATGCCCGTTGTTAACTAATAAAGCTACTGATAAAGGAGTTAGGGGGATACGATTTTCCTGGAAAGATATTTCTTTGGGGATACCGATGTAGAGTTTGTTTTTTTTATGCTTCACCTCCAGCATTGATTCCTGCGTTTGCATCATTGCCTGTTTGGCAATGTCCGAAAATCCACTGTATTTCCCTTGGCTCATAACATTTTTTTATGGATGATGAAGATACGAAAAAAGAGACGGGAAATTAAAATTTATCTACGCTGATATGTCGCGAGTTATCATCTGAAACCGTTATTCGGATACTTACAAAATGAGCAGGCAATATATCGGGAATCCGTTCGGGCCATTCAATAAAACAATAATGGCCCGAATAAAAATACTCTTCGCAACCTATATCTAAAGCTTCCATTTGGTTTTTAATGCGATAAAAATCAAAATGGTAAATTTTATCGGGCGCATCGTATTCGTTTACAATTGCAAAAGTGGGGCTGGTAATATTATCATTCGAGCCTAAATTGCGGCATAATGATTTAATAAGTGTGGTTTTACCCGCGCCCATATCGCCATAAAAAAGGAAAATGCGGTTAGCGCCTGCTGAGGATACGATCTCGGCTGCAATAGCCGGCAGATCTGAAGTATTTGAAGCGGTTAGTATCAATTTACGTCATTGCTAATTGTCTGAACCATGATTCGCAGGATTTATAGATTATCTTGATTTTGATAAGCATCATGAAAACCCTTAAATCCTACGAGTATGGTTCAGACAAAAGTAAAAATAATCTTCTATTTAGGCCCGTAGGTAACAATAGGAATAATCATTTCCTCCAATGAAATACCGCCGTGCTGAAAGGTTTCATTATAAAAATTAACAAAGTGGTTGTAATTGTTTGGGTAAACAAAAAAGGTGTCTTCTTTGGCAAATACAAAGCTAGAGCTTACATGCAGCTTTGGCAGCATGGCATCGTGCGGGTTGCGCACATGAAACACATCCTTGGGGTTAAAGTTGAGGTTGCGGCCTTGTTTATAGCGTAAGTTGGTATTGGTATTGCGGTCGCCTATGATCTTGCTTGGTTTTTTAACCCTTATGGTACCATGATCGGTAGTTATTACTACGCGTACTTGTTTTTGGGCTAGAAATTTAAGCAGGTCAAACAAAGGCGAGTGCTCAAACCATGATAGTGTTAATGATCGGTATGCCGCGTCATCACTGGCCAGTTCGCGTATCATTTGCATGTCGGTACGGGCATGTGAAAGCATATCCACAAAGTTGTAAACCACTACGTTAAGGTCGTTTTTCATCAGGTTGCTTACCGAATCGTTCAGCGCCCTGCCCTCGTCAATATTTAATATTTTGTGATAGGATATTTTACAGTCTTTACGTACTACACGTTTAACCTGGTCGGCAATAAAATCAGCTTCGTACAGGTTTTTCCCGCCCTCATCCTCATCATTTTGCCACATGGTTGGGTAACGTTTTTCCATATCCAAAGGCATCAGGCCCGAAAATATAGCGTTACGCGCGTATTGTGTAGCAGTAGGTAAAATGCTGTAATAGGTATCTTCCTCTTCCAGCCTGAAATATTCGGATATAATAGGGTTAATGACCTTAAACTGATCATACCTTAAATTATCTATCAAAATAAAAAACACCGGCAATTTTGCGTCCAGCTTAGGGAACACCTTCTTTTTAAACAGCTGGGTAGAATTTGTTGGCGCGCCGTCTGGGTTTTTTAACCAGTCGATGTAATTGCGCTCCACAAATTTACAAAACTGCACATTGGCCTCTGCCTTTTGTAAAGTTAGTATTTCGTGCATGCCCACATCTTCCAGCTGCTGTAATTCAAGCTCCCAGTATATCAGCTTTTTATAAACGTCAACCCATTCCTGGTGGCCTAGGTTATCATTAAGGGTGATGCCCAAATTCCTGAAATCCTGCTGGTAAGCCATCGTTGTTTTTTCGGTAACCAGGCGCTTGTTTTCAGTCAGTTTTTTTATAGTAAGCAGTATTTGCTTTGGGTGAACGGGTTTAATCAAATAATCATCAATTTTTGAACCTATAGCATCCTCCATTAAGTACTCTTCTTCGTTTTTGGTGATCATTACAATCGGCACATCGTTATTAATGTTCTTTATCTGCGCCAGCGTCTCAATACCGGTTAAGCCCGGCATGTTCTCATCTAAAAAAACAAGATCGAAGTAGTTATTTTTGAATACCTCAACGGCATCATTTCCATTGGTTACAGTGGTAACATTGTAACCTTTTTCCTTTAAAAAGAGTATATGTGGTTTTAACAGGTCAATTTCGTCATCAGCCCATAGTATCGTTGTGTCCTGCATAATATTTTATTTACATATTTTTGCCTCAATTATCTTTCAGGCATTGAATTCAGTCGTAAAACCCCAAAGCACGGGTTTTGTTATTGATTAAAAAATGAATTAACATAAATTAACAAATATAAGACATATATAATTGCTTAATTTAACACTTTTGCAGCACGTCCCCAACATATTGAATAAAAAGAAAATCATTAACGACCCGGTTTACGGGTTTATCAGCATCCCAACCGAGCTGGTGTTTGACCTGCTCGAACACCCTTATTTTCAGCGCTTAAGGTATATTAAGCAATTGGGCATGACCCACCTGGTATATCCCGGCGCTTTGCATACCCGGTTCCATCATGCCATTGGCGCCATGCACCTGATGCGTACTGCCATTGAAACACTCATAAACAAAGGCCACCAAATTACCCCGGAAGAGCAGGAGGCCGTTACCATAGCTATATTGTTACATGATATTGGCCACGGCCCATTTTCGCACGCGTTAGAAAGCACCATTGTTGAAGGCATATCGCACGAGGATGTGTCCATGCTGTTAATGGGCAAACTAAATGCCGAGTTTAATGGCAAGTTAACGATGGCCATCAGCATTTTTAACGGCACTTAGCCAAAACGTTTTTTGCATGAACTGGTATCGAGCCAGTTAGATATGGACCGGCTGGATTACCTTAACCGCGACAGTTTCTTCACCGGTGTTTCTGAAGGGGTTATCAGTTCAGACCGTATTATCAAAATGCTTAATGTAGTTGACGACCATATTGTTGTTGAGGAAAAGGGCATTTACTCGGTCGAGAAGTTTTTGATTGCCAGGCGGTTAATGTACTGGCAGGTTTACCTGCATAAAACCGTAATAGCTGCCGAATACCTGCTGGTGAAGATCTTGAAGCGCAGCCGCGAACTGGCATCAGCAGGCGAAAGCCTTTTTGCCACGCCCGCGTTAAGCCATTTTTTGAAAAATACCGTTAGCCGTGATGCTTTTATAAACGAAAGCGCTCATATTGAAACCTTTACAAAACTCGACGATACGGATATACTATCGGCAGTAAAGGTTTGGGCAACCGATAAGGACTTTGTATTGGCCAAGCTATGCCGCGATTTTATACAGCGTAAGCTTTTCCATGTGGATATAACCAACGAAGCGCCTGATAAACAGTTCATTGCTGACCTAATTGACAAAGCATCAGCTAAATACGGGATCACCAAAAAGGATGCCGGTTACTTTGTATTTGAGTATAGATTATCTTAACATTAACCTCACGC
>JABDBT010000093.1:0-9375 GCA_013288465.1 Bacteroidota bacterium
AATTTAAACTTTAGCTAAAACCGTATTAATGAAACATTTATTTATTGTCCTGCTGTTAACACCCCTTATTTTCGTAAAAGCCAACGCTCAGGAAACAGAGCGATGGGATAAGGAAGTATCGGCTGCGCCAAACGCAAACCAGCAATGGTTTAAAGATGCCAAATTTGGTATGTTTATTCACTGGGGCCTGTTTGCCGAGGCCGGTGGCGTATGGCAGGGCAAAAATTACTACGGCATTTCTGAGTGGATGATGAACCGCGGCAAAATACCGGCGGCAGATTACGCCGCGCTTGCTAAAAAATTCAATCCAACTAAATTTAATGCAAAGGAATGGGCCCGGGTGGCCAAAGATGCCGGAATGAAATACATGGTGATAACTGCCAAACATCATGAAGGCTTTGCCTTGTTTGATTCAAAAGTGTCTGATTTTAATATTGTTAAAGCTACGCCTTATCACCAGGACCCCATGAAACCGCTGGCCCAAGCCGTACGCGATGCAGGGTTACATTTTGGTTTTTATTATTCGCAGTTTTTAGATTGGCACGAACCTAATGGCGGTGGCAATAAATGGGATTTTGATGAAGCTAAAAAAAATTTCCAGGAATATTACCATACCAAATCTATTCCGCAAATAAAAGAGTTGCTGAGCAATTACGGCCCGCTGGGGTTAATTTGGTTTGATATGCCCGGCGGTTTGAGCAAGGAGGAAACGCAAAAACTGATCAATGATGTGCGGAAGATACAGCCGGGGTGCCTTATCAGCAGCCGGGTAGGTAACGGCCTGGGCGATTTTAAAGATTACGGCGATGGCGAAATACCGGCTACAGTATCAACCACCGGGGCATGGGAGGCATTATTTACCCATAACGATTCATGGGGCTATAGTAAATTTGATTACAACTTTAAAACCCCAAAAGAGATTGTCCGCCTGTTAACCACCGTATCATCTAAAGGTGGAAACCTGATACTTAATGTTGGCCCCGACAGCAGCGGGCAAATGCCTGAATATTCGATTAAATATTTGAGGCAGGTAGGCAAATGGCTCAAAGTAAACGGTGAGGCTATTTATGGTACTACGGCGGGTTTTATTAACCCACAGCCATGGGGACTCACAACCGCTAAACCACATAAGCTTTACCTGCACGTTTTTGAACGCCCCAACAACGGGCTAATATTTATACCGGGTCTGTACCAAATAAAGAAAGCATACCTGCTGGCTAATAAGCAACCGCTTGTTTTTGTTAAAACCGATGGCGGCACCAACATTAAACTACCCTATTTAACCGATACGTACAATACGGTAATAGCTGTTGACCTACCGGGCAAACCAATGCAGTTTAACCCCGATGCGCCAGTAACGGTATCAAACCAATATGCCGCCAACGCGCTTGATGCGATAAATGCACATCCGTCAGGGAAAACACAGATCAAGAGCATTACTTACAGTCATTATTTTGGCGATTGGAAACATACTCCCTGCCTTATAAATATGGCTACGCCCGAGGATGGCGCCTTGTTTAATACCAGTATCACTACGCCAGGCGATTATAAGATAACGTTAGAATACGCCTGTACACCGGCGCAGGCCAGGCAGGAGGGCGTTATGAACTTGAACGGGAAAGACTACCAGTTTGAAACCCTCCCAACGTCCGACTATGAAAGCCATAAACCTTTGCTTTTTATTAAACAAACCATTGCCATAACTACCATTACAAAACCCGGCCTGTACCGGTTAAGCGTACATCCGTTGCATAGCGGAACAGAATTGTTTAAACTAAAAACTGTTTGGCTCGAGCCTGTAAATTAAAATACCTGACCAATACGAACAATGAAACTTAATCTTCTTAAAAGCGCCCTAATACTTTCAATAGCTGCTTTAACAGCATTGGCCTTTACTACTTTTACTGATGGGTGGCAATCAAAGCTGGTAACCCTAAACCCCGATGGCTCTTTAACTTACCACCCCGATGAACAGGGGAATATCCTGCCTGATTTTAGCCGGGTTGGCTATCATGAAGGCGACAAACCTATATCCGATATACCCGTAGTTAAAACCGTTACCGCACCGGCAGATGGCAACGGGCAGCAGCTTATACAGGATGCCATTAACGAGGTATCAAAACTAACGCCCGATGCTAATGGCTACCGCGGCACTATCCTGTTAAAAAAGGGTATTTATAAAGTGGCGGATAGTTTACGTATCGGTGCAGGCGGCATTGTTCTTAAAGGCGAAGGATCGGGCAAAGATGGTACGGTTATTATCGCCTCGGGCGCGGGCCAGCGTACTTTACTGAATATTGCAGGTACAGGCTCGATAAAGGAAATAGGCGGAACAAGGGTTAAAATTACTGATGATTTTGTGCCGGTGGGCACCAAGTCATTCAATGTACAATCGGCTGCCGGGTATAAGGTTGGCGACCGTATTATTTTATATCGTCCAAGTCCTGAAAATTGGATACATGACCTTAAAATGGACCAGATAGTAGCGCGGCCCGGCACCAAACAATGGAAGGCCGGCGAATATGACATGCATTACGAGCGCCTGATCACCAAAATTGAGGGCAACAAGGTTTATATAGATAACCCGGTTGTAATGCAAATGGAAACAAAATATGGCGGCGGGGCCATTTACAAATACACCTTTAACGGGCGTATCAGCGAGGTTGGTGTGGAAGATATCGCTTTTGAATCGGAGTACGCCAATGCCACCGACGAGAACCACGGATGGATAGCCATTGCTATTAGAAACACCGAGAACGGGTGGGTGCGTAACGTATCGTCAAAGTATTTTGGTTATGCCTGTGTAAGCACCGAAAGCGGATCGCGCAATATTACGGTTACTGATTGTAAATGCACCGATGCCAAATCTGTTATTACCGGCGGCAGGCGATATTCGTTTAATAATACCGGCCAGCTTAACTTATTTATGAACTGCCATGCCCAGGACGGGCGGCATGATAACGTTACCGGCGCAAGGGTTTGCGGCCCAAATGTTTTTTATAACAATACTGCTACTAATACCCATGCCGACGCGGGGCCGCATCATAGATGGGCAACCGGAACCCTGTATGATAATTATGTTAGCGATGGCGAACTTAATGTGCAGGACAGGGGCAATATGGGCAGCGGCCATGGCTGGAGCGGTGTAACGCAGGTTGTATGGAACTGTACCGTATCAAAAGCGGCGGTGCAGGCCCCGTGGGTTAGCGGACAAAATTATTGCATTGGGTTGCATGGCAGTAAAGACGCCGGTCATTTTAAAGACCGTAATGATGGGTATTGGGAAGGCCAGAATAAAAAAGGGCTCGAACCGGCATCCCTGTATATGGCGCAGTTTAAGGCAAGGCATTTGTAAAGGAACCAGGGCAAACACATTAAATAATTTGACGTTACCCTCTTTACGCGCAGTGAAGAGAGGGTGGTCAAGCGATTTAGCGATGACCGGGTGAGTCATCGCCGAGTGGCATTTGCCCCAATGCATTGTCGGCGATTACTCACCCCGACTACGCTACGCTGGTCGGCCCTCTCCACTTCGTGCAAAGAGGGCTGGGAAAGGTTTTATATTTTAATGCATTTACCCAGGCTTTTGTGAGATATATTTTATAATAAGCCCGGCGGTTTTGGCTGATGCGCCGGGTTTACCCATACGCTCATCCAGCTTATTATAATTATCAAGCATATTTTGGCGGTAGGTTTTGTCATCCAATATCAGTGCAAGTTCGTCAGCTATGGTTTGCGGGTTGCAATCCTGTTGTATCAACTCTTTAATTACCGGCGCATCCATAATTAAGTTTACCAGGCCGATATATTTTATCTTGATCACCGCGCGCGCTATGCCAACAGATACCGTATTGCCTTTATAAACCAGCACCTGGGGAACATCAAATAATGCGGTTTCTAAAATTGCCGTTCCGGATGCAACCACAGCCGCATGGGCGTTGTTTAACAGATCATAAGTAGCACCGAATATTACCGGAATATTTTTATCTCCTAAAAACTGCTCATAAAATTCCGCTTTAAACGTTGGCGCGCCGGCAATAACAAACTGGTAATCAGGAAATCTGTCGGCAATATCAACCATATCGGGCAGTAAATAATTAAGCTCCTGTTTGCGGCTGCCTGGTAAAAGGGCAATGATCTTCTTGTTTGGGTCAAGCTTGTTATTTTCAAAAAAGTTACCATCAGGTTTAAAAGCGGCAATGGCATCGAGCAGAGGATTGCCAACATAGTCGACCTCCATGCCCCATTTTTTATAAAAATTAACCTCAAAAGGTAAAATGCAGAACAAGTGGTCAACTATTTTTTTGATCTTTAATACCCGTTTCTGGTTCCAGGCCCATACTTTGGGCGAAATGTAATAGCAGGTTGTTAAATTATTCTTTTTAGCAAAATCAGCTATTTTAAGGTTAAAGCCGGGAAAATCGATCAGTATTAAAACATCCGGTTGCCAGGTAATGATATCGGCCTTACAAAAAGCAAGGTTTTTTAGTATGGTGGTTAGGTTAACCACCACTTCTACAAAACCCATAAAGGCCATTTCGGCGTAGTGTTTTGCAAGCGTACCGCCCTCGGCCAGCATAAGGTCGCCGCCAAAAAAACGGAATTGAGCATTAGGGTCCTGCGCTTTTAGGGCTTTCATTAAATTAGCCCCGTGCAGATCGCCCGAAGCCTCGCCGGCAACCAGGTAATATTTCATCTAAGATGGCTTTGGAATAAAAACACAAGCAACATGCTTACAAATGTACCTAATATCATACCCGCGCCGGTTTGATCGGCACCTTTTTTAAAAAGGTATTTGATAATAAAAAGATTTAAAGCAAGGGCAACCAGGTAAGGGATGATAGGCTTATCCATTATAATTACGCGGTTCTTTAGCACGTATCCAAAAAGGGACCAGGTTAAACCCGGCAATATCAACCCGGCAGCAATACCAATAAACAAATTGTTTTTTTGAAGCATAAGGTCAAAAGTAATGGTGTGTACGGATATATTACAATTTATATGATATATTTAGAAATGAAACAATTCATCCTATCATTTGCCCTCCTTGTTTGCAGTCCGGCTTTATTCGCGCAAAAATATATCCCGGTCATCAAAGCGGGCACTGTTTTAAATTATAGTGTCACTTTAAAAAACATGGGGCAAAACATTCAGTTAGATCTTACTTTCAACAGCCTTACCGACCCTATAAAAATGCAATGGAACGTTCCCGGCTATGGCACAGGCAGTTTTGAGATGCCAATTAAAGCGTTAGAAACCGGTAAAAAGATAGTACTGTCGCCGCCAACACCGGATGGCGTTACTAAAATGAAGAACGATGAAACTTTGCTGGTGCTTTCAAAAGCACTTTACAATGATGCGGTAAATAATAAAGCATTTGAACTTAATGGATTTCAATTTGCCGTTATTACCGATACGGCTACCTATAAAATAAACAATAAGGTGACCGATATTTTGCACGCTGTAAGCGCAAATGGGAAAAATGAAATATGGATATTAAATAGCCCCGATTACCCGCTTATTTGCCAGGGAAAAGGCGTTACCCGGGGCATCGATTTTTATTTAACCGGTATTAAAGAATAATTAGCCTTTAAACTTCCAGCTATTTAATATAGGTATAACATGGTGCGCAGTCATATCAAACTGTACCGGGACTATGGATACATAGTTATGATCAAGCGCCCATACATCAGTATCCTCGCCGCCATCATTTGATTGGAATACGCCGGTAAGCCAATAATAAGGTCGCTTATGCGGGTCCATCCTTTCGTCAAACTCTTCGGCCCATTTGGCGTTGGCCTGGCGACATATTTTTATCCCTTTTATATCAGCACCTGCCGGGAAGTTTACATTTAATAAACTGGCAGGCGGCAGCCCGTTTGCTAAAACCTGTAAGGCTATTTCCTTCACATATTTTAAGCAATGGCTAAAATTGGCCTGTAAAGTATAATCATCTAACGAAAAACCAATCGACGGAATGCCTTCAATAGCCCCCTCAACCGCTGCCGACATGGTGCCGGAGTATAAGATATTGATAGAGTTATTTAAGCCATGGTTAATGCCCGATACACAAAGATCGGGCTTATTGCCTTTAAAAACTTTGTTTACCGCAAGCTTTACACAATCAACCGGCGTGCCCGAGCAGCGGTACATTTCTACACCTTCGTAAATATCAACCGCATCCAGGCGCAAAGGCTTGCCAATGGTAATGGCATGGCCCATACCCGATTGCGGACTATCCGGCGCAACTACTACCACGCGGCCAATTTGCTGCATTACTTCTAACAAAGCTTTAATTCCGGGAGCGGTGATGCCGTCATCGTTTACAACAAGGATGGTGGGTTTGTGTGTTTTCATTGATGCAAAATTAGTATATTTAACTTATGCTAGTCGGAGAAAAACAAGTAACCTTTGATGAATATATGGCAATGCCCATTGGGGCACCTTATCAATTTATAGATGGCTGCCTTATTGATTGGCCATCAAGGACATTAGATCATCAAGTTGCTTTGATGAATATTTGTGTGGCTTTTGCGAATTATAGGGATAAAGAGAAAGATAACGGAGCTTATATAATTGGCCCTACAGAAGTAATCTTTGATGATCAAAATTCTTTTCAGCCCGATTTTATTTACATTGCCGAAGATCGGCTGGATATAATAAAAAATTATATCTATGGGCCGCCTGATTTAGTGATTGAAGTTTTATGGGAAAAGAATGCTTATTATGATCTTCGGCCTAAGATGAATACTTATGAAAAGTATGGAGTAAAGGAGTATATCATTATTGATCCTATAGCTAAAGATGGCGATGTTTATCTTTTAAAGGATGGAGCCTATTATCTGCACCAAAGGGCTAAGAAAGACGAAGTTTTAAATTCTGTAATATTACCTGGATTGAATTTTGACATGAAAGAAATATACAAATAAAAAGGCCCATTTCTGAGCCTTTTTTATCTTATAAACTATTGATCCACTTCACCAGGTCATCGCGGCCTTTGCCGGTTTTTTGCTGAAGCTTGCCTAATAGTTCATCGTCTTTACCTTCTTCGCGTACCAGGTCGTCATCGGTCAAATGGCCATACGTTTGTTTTATTTTACCTTTCAGCTCGTTCCAGTCGCCTTTTAATTCTAATTTGTCCATGATGTTTTTTATTTAGATGTGTTGTAGTAACATCTTTTAACATCACTTGGTTTTGTCAATCGAAAAATTGACCTGCCATTCGCTGTTTTCATTCTATAAACTATAAACCATGATCTATCAACTACCCTACAACGCCCCCGCCTTGATCTCATCCACCACACCCGGATCAAGTAAAGTAGAAGTATCACCTAAGTTTGATGTATCGCCTTCGGCAATTTTCCTTAAAATACGGCGCATAATTTTACCCGACCGCGTTTTGGGCAGCCCGGTTACAAACTGAATTTTATCGGGTTTGGCTATAGCGCCTATAATGCGCGCCACGGTCATCATAATATCCTTGCGGGTAAGCTCATCATTGTCGTGCTTATTAGGGCATACCACAAAAGCATACACCCCCTGGCCTTTTATATCATGCGGATAACCTACCACGGCTGATTCAACCACGCTGCTATGCATATTGATTGCATTTTCAACTTCGGCAGTGCCAATACGGTGGCCCGAAACATTTAACACATCATCCACCCGGCCCGTTATACGGTAATAGCCGTCCTCATCGCGCATACAACCATCACCGGTAAAATACAAGTTTGGGTAAGTAGCAAAATAAGTGGTACGACAGCGTTCGTGGTCGCCGTATGTAGTGCGCAATATGCCCGGCCATGGGAACTTGATACATAAATTACCATTTACGCCATTGCCTGTTATCTCGTTGCCGTGCTCATCAACCAAAATAGGTTGTACGCCGGGTAATGGCAAAGTAGCGAATGATGGTTTAAGCGGCGTAACATTCGCAATAGGCGATATCATAAAACCCGCGGTTTCGGTTTGCCACCAGGTATCAACAATGGGGCAATTGCCGTGGCCTATTTTTTCATCAAACCAATGCCATGCTTCCTCGTTTATGGGCTCTCCAACTGTTCCTAATTTGGTGAGCGAACTCAAATCCTTGCTCTTCAATACATCATCGCCAAAACTCATTAACGAGCGAATAGCCGTTGGCGCTGTATATAATATGTTCACTTTAAATTTCTCTACGATCTCCCATAACCTTCCCGGACCTGGATAGGTAGGTATCCCCTCAAACATTACGGCAGTAGCCCCTTGCGATAACGGCCCATAAACAATATAGGAGTGGCCTGTTATCCAGCCAATATCGGCGGTACAGAAATAAACCTCGCCGGGGTTATATTGAAAAGCATTGGTAAAGGTATAACCTGTATAAACCATATACCCACCGCAGGTATGTACCACCCCTTTGGGTTTGCCAGTCGAACCCGAAGTATATAGGATGAACAGCATATCTTCGGCATCCATTTCTTCGGCGGGGCAATCGGGGTTTCCTTGTGTTTCCACTTTCTTAACTTCATCTTCCCACCAAACATCGCGGCCTTTTATCATGGAAACAGGTGTGCGGGTACGGGTAAGCACGATCACCTTTTCAACCGACGCGCATTGAACCAGCGCGTCGTCGATAATTGATTTTAAAGGCACTTCCTTATTACCCCTGAAACTGCCATCAGCCGTTATCACGATATTACAGGTTGCATCCTGTATCCTGTCGGATATGGATTGCGCCGAAAATCCGCCAAAAACAACAGAATGAATAGCGCCTATCCTTGCACAGGCCAGTACCGCTATGGCCAACTCGGGCACCATAGGCATATATATACATATACGGTCGCCTTTTTTGGCGCCATTGTTTTTAAGCACATTGGCAAACTGGCAAACTTTAGCGTGTAGCTGCCGGTAGGTTAATATACGATGGTCTTCTTTCGGGTCGTTTGGCTCCCATATAATAGCGGGCTTATCGCCTAAGGTTTCCAGGTGGCGGTCGAGGCAGTTTTCGGTAATATTAAGTTTCGCACCCTGGAACCACTTCACATTTGGCTCCTTAAAGTTCCACTCTAATACCTTGTCCCATTTTTTCTTCCATAAAAAATTGTTGGCAATGCCTTCCCAAAATTGCTCGGGTTGCTCTACGCTTTGCTTATAAACCTGTTGGTACTGTTCAAATGAGGTGATTTTCATAACTTGTTTAAATGGTGGCGTAAATTACAATTTTTGTAAACACGCACCCGAAAAAACTATTTGAAAAAATAATTAAAATTGGTATTGCCTATTTGAGTTAAAATCCTGATATTTGCAAACTCTTTTAAGAAAAAGGGGGATAATTTAAAATTATTTGTCATGTCAAGAATTTGTGATCTAACAGGAAAAGGATCTTTGGTTGGT
>JABDBT010000093.1:9385-9478 GCA_013288465.1 Bacteroidota bacterium
TTCATCCAAACTTGAAACTTAAAAAGTTTTATATTCCTGAGGAAGATAAATGGATAACCTTAAAGGTTTCTACATCAGCTGTTAAAACTATCA
>JABDBT010000094.1 GCA_013288465.1 Bacteroidota bacterium
GCGAAGCCTTCCTACGCGAACTACTGGCGGACTGTGTCCGCCGTAGCCCGCTTCGGCGGGCGAAGGCGGAGAGACAGGGATTCGAACCCTGGATGCACTTTTGGCGCATACACACTTTCCAGGCGTGCTCTTTCGACCACTCAGACATCTCTCCGGGTTTAGTTTTCTAAAGTTGTAAATGTTATAAAGGTTGTAATTGTTAAAAAGGGTGAACCTTTACAGCTACTACAACATTTTAAACCTCTCCAACTCCAACGAAGCGCAAAGGTAAAATAATATCGCCCTTTAGCCAATAAAAAAAGCGGAGCCTGTTTACAGACTCCGCTACCCTTAACTCAACCAATTTATTCCCGATCGATATCGGGAGTAGATTATCTTTATATTGACCGATATTACACGGTTTTTTGTGCGTTTTTATTAATAGACTACAACAACAAACAATGGTTTAATTTCTTTATAAAAAATATTTCTACCCGTGCAGATAAATATTTTTAGCTTATGTTTGTTACGGTTTGCCGGCAGGTAAACCGCACACATAAAAGCTTGTTTAGTTTAATGCTGAGCATCAACGAGATAAAAAAACCCATCGCGGCAGAAATTGATGTTTTTGAAGAGAAGTTTAAAACTTCTATGCAAAGCTCGATTCCGTTGCTTGATCGTATTACCCATTATATTGTAAAACGCAAAGGGAAGCAGATACGGCCCATGTTTGTGTTTTTTTCGGCCAGCATTTGCGGTGGTATTAATGAATCAACCCATCGCGGCGCGGCATTGGTTGAGCTGCTGCATACCGCAACCTTAGTGCATGATGACGTGGTTGATAACTCGTACCAGCGCCGTGGTTTCTTCTCCATCAACGCCTTATGGAAAAACAAGATAGCCGTTTTAGTTGGCGATTACTTACTATCAAAAGGGTTGTTGTTATCAATAAATAATGGCGATTTTAAATTACTGAAGATCGTATCAGAAGCGGTAAAGCAGATGAGCGAGGGCGAACTGCTGCAAATTGAAAAGGTGCGTCGCATGGATATCAGCGAGGCGGTTTATTACGACGTGATACGCCAAAAAACAGCTTCATTAATAGCTTCATGCTGCGCTTGTGGCGCGGCATCTGCCGGTGACGATGAGGCTACTGTTGAAAAAATGCGCCTGTTTGGCGAGAAGATAGGCATCGCTTTCCAGATCAAAGATGATATGTTTGATTTCGGGACGGATGATGTTGGTAAGCCATTAGGTATTGATATCAAAGAAAAAAAGGTTACGCTGCCGCTTATCTACACCTTAAATAATTGCGATAACGCCGATAAAAAAAGGATGATAAACCTGGTTAAAAACCATAATGACGAGCCTGAAAAAATTTCGCGCATTATCAGTTTTGTTCAGCAAAACGGTGGGCTGGCCTATGCGGAAACCCAGATGAAAAAATATACCGACGAGGCTTTTGCTATACTAAATACTTTCCCGGAAGGCGAAGCACGCAACGGGCTCGAGCAACTGGTACGTTACACTACCGAACGTAATAAATAATGACGAACGAGTTTATTTTTATTGCCGGGTTTATTGTTTTCATTTTTATAATGATGGCGCTCGACCTTGGTTTGTTTGGTAAAGCCGATAAACCGGTAAGCTTAAAGCAGGCAAGCTTTATGAGCGCTGTTTGGGTTGGTTTGGCACTGTTATTTTATGTGCTTATTTGCCGGTACGGCCATTTGCTGCACCACGTTGAAAGCTTTGCCGCGCTACAGGCAGTAAACGCCAATAACTTTCATAACCTGCAACTAAACCCCAATGATTTTGCTGGCAGCTTAAACATGTACCGCCAAAACCTGGGTCTCGAGTTTATAACCGGGTACGTGGTTGAGTACGCCCTGTCGGTTGACAATATATTTGTGATGGTGCTTATATTTTCGGCCTTCGCGGTTAACCCTAAATATTACCATAAGGTATTGTTGTGGGGCATTATAGGCGCTATTACCATGCGGTTTTTGTTCATCTTTTTAGGGTCGGCTTTAATAAGCGAGTTTCATTGGATATTGTATTTGTTTGGGGCGTTTTTGGTATATACCGGCGTTATGATGTTTATTAACCGTAACCAGGACGATAAAATTGATACCGAAAATCATAAAGTAGTAAAGCTGGCATCCAAATATTTTGCGGTGCACCCTAAGTTTGAGGGTAATAAATTCTTTGTAAAAATTGACCATAAGAAAATGATAACGCCGCTTTTTTTGGTGCTGCTGATCATTGAATTTACCGATCTTATTTTCGCTGTAGATTCTATACCGGCCATTTTTTCGGTGACCAAAGATCCTTATATCGTATTCTTCTCCAATATATTCGCTATTATGGGGCTGCGCTCCATGTTTTTTTTATTGGTGAACATTATTAATAAGTTTCATTACCTAAAAATCGGGCTGGCTGTTTTGCTGGCGTTTATCGGCCTCAAAATGCTGGCTGCCAATTATGTTGACCGTATTGGTTTAACTACCATGAACTCGCTTTTAATTATCCTGGGGATATTAGTGGTGAGTGTGGCGGCTTCGCTGGTATTCCCTAAGAGAAAGATTAGTTAATTGGAGATTAGTGATTAGATGATTTTTGTGGAGAAACCAATCAATAATTCAATAACTCAATAATTCAACATTAAGAATTATCTTCGTAAATGCATTCATTTGATTTTACTTTTCTGAAGTTCACCTTTTTTGATGTGCTGGATGTATTATTGGTAGCATTTCTTATTTACCAGTTATATAGTTTGGTAAGGGGTACCATAGCCGCTAATATATTTATCGGGATAGCGATCATATATGCCATGTACTTTGTGGTAAAAGCGTTGCAAATGCGCTTGCTTACGGTGATACTGGGCTATTTTACCAATGTGGGCATTATTGTGGTTATAGTGGTCTTTCAGCAGGAGATAAGGCGGTTTTTACTGCTGGTGGGCAAAAATGCATCCCTGCAACGAAATAAGGCGTGGTGGCGGTATTTTTTTGGTAAAGCCGAGGTTGAAAAAAACAACTATACCCGTATTAAACCAATTATTGATGCCTGCAAAAGCTTAAAGCAAACCCGTACTGGGGCATTAATCGTTTTTGCCCGGTATTATGATGAGCAATTTTACCAGAACAGCTGCGAGGTATTAGATGCTAAAATATCTAAACGCCTGCTCGAAAGTATATTCCAAAAAACAAGCCCGCTGCATGACGGGGCTGTTGTTATTGCTGAAAATAAAATAAAATCGGCCAGTTGCATTTTACCGCTTACCGATAAGATAGACCTGCCACCGCAATTTGGTTTACGTCATCGCGCGGGTATTGGCGTAACCGAAGCCAATGAGGCCACCGCCATTATCGTATCTGAAGAAACCGGCGAAATATCATACGCCAAACAGGGCCGGGTTAAAATGAATATCAGCTTTGCCGAACTGGAGAAATTGCTGAATAAGGATTTTTAAGAGTCTGTTCACCCACTTTTACATTTTGTTGGCATAGGTACAGTTCCCAGATACTGTTCTGGTGCTGAAAGCTATTTGACACCAATGTCCCGATTCGGTAGCCAGGGCGTGTGTTTATGGGCGAACATGTAAAATGTTTTAGACTCCATCCTTCCGCTATAATGGACCTGCACAGGCATCCACTAATGGTTCAATTTAAAAGAGCTTTTTAACGCATATATACCCCTGATATAAAGCGGTAGTAATAATAATACAATTTATTATATATATTTATTGAACCAAACCCGTAACATGATGGAAGCCATCTACATTATACTTTTATTGGTGATTATTTATTTATTGGTTACCAATAAAAACGATTATAACCAAAAGATCGAACACCTGGAAGTTCGTATATTGGAGTTGCAGCGCATATTACGGCAAGGCCCAAGGCCAACCGTAGAAAACGAAAAACCTGCCGTTAAACCGGTTGAAGAGGTTAAACTGCCGCCGGTACCGCCACCTGTAATTACCGAACCAAAAGTGGAATGGAATAAAGAAGTAATTTCAGACAGCAGTTCGATTATAAACAGGCCTGTAAAAAACCTCAAACCCACCGCAAGCGTACCCGCAACGCCAGCCCGAGCCTGAACTATCTTTTTTTGAACGCTATCCCGACCTTGAAAAATTCATCGGCGAAAATTTGGTAAACAAGATAGGCATTGCCATTTTGGTATTGGCTATTGGTTTTTTTGTAAAATACGCCATTGATAATGATTGGATAGGCCCTGTTGGCCGGGTGGGCATAGGCATAGTTTGCGGAGGCATATTAATTGGTATTGCCCACCGACTGCGCAATTCGTACAAGGCATTCAGCTCGGTTTTAGTGGGCGGCGGCATAGCCGTTTTATATTTTACCATTACGCTGGCCTATCACCAGTTCCATTTGTTTAACCAAACCACCTCGTTCATTATCATGATCGTTATTACCGGTTTTGCGGTGGTACTTTCTTTATTGTATGATAAGCAGGAGCTGGCCATTATAGCTTTAATAGGCGGGTTGTCAAGCCCTTTTATGGTAAGCAGCGGTCATGCCAATTACCAGGCGCTGTTTGCTTACCTGGTTATTTTAAATGTGGGTTTGCTGGTAATAGCTTATTATAAATCATGGCGTATATTAAACGCTTCGGCCTTCGCGCTAACGGTGATTGTTTTTGCGGGTGTTTTATATACGTTAACAACGCCTACGTATTTAACGGGCTTTATTTACGCCACTGTTCTTTACCTGTTGTTCTTTACCATTAACATTGCCAATAATGTACGCGAAAACAAAAAGTTCATCGCGTTGGATTTTACCATATTGCTTACCAATACCGCCCTATACTTTGCCGCCGGGCTTTACCTGCTAACCGCTATGCACCAGGAGCAGTTTCGTGGGCTTTTTTCTGCCGGGTTAGGGGTAATTAATTTAATATTATCGTTCCTGTTATTCCGCAATAAAAAGGTTGACACCAATATACTGTACCTGCTTATCGGCATTACCCTCACCTTTATATCATTAACTGCGCCCATACAATTGCATGGGCAAAACATTACCCTGTTTTGGTCGGCCGAAACGGTGTTGCTGTACTGGTTGTATGAAAAAGTCGGGCATTCAAATAATGAAGGCGGCTTCGTTATTGATATGGGGCGCTATGCTGATCAGTATATTGATGGACTGGTCAGCTATTTATGGCTACCCCGCACGTACGCTTACTATTATTGCTAACAAGGGGTTTATAACCACCCTTACCGCGGCCATAAGTTCATATCTTTTATCAATACTTATCAAAAAGGATACCGCCGAAAAGGGGTATGGTGTAGCTATAAGCTGTAATCTTTTCCGCTATGCCTCGTTCATGTTTTTATTCCTGAGTGGTTTATTAGAGATCAACCATCAGTTTTTAACCCGCTTCCCTGATACTGGCCTCAACAATTTATACCTCATGTTATATGTGCCTGCATTTACTTTTTTAGGATACATGGCCCTAAAAAGATTTGCAGAGTATATGCCCGACTGGAAAATAAGCACCGCGGTAGTGACGGCGAGTTTAGTGGTGTACCTCATATTCGGCCAGGAGTTTTTTAACGCACAGTATATTATGCTGGTGCAACATAAAGCATCAGCACTGCATTTTATCGCCCACTGGATAGGTGCCATTTTTGTGGCCGCATTATTTTATCAGCTCATATTATCAGCTAAAGATAATTTAACCGACGACTTGCAAAACGGATCGGCCTGGATATTGGCGGGTGCTATTGTAATGTTTTTAAGCATTGAAATGTGTTTAGCCAATAACCAGCTATTTTATTCGGCGGGCAAGGATTTAGATAGTATGGAAACCAATTATATAAAAGTTGGGCTGCCAATATTATGGGGATTGTCATCGTTCGCGTTGATGTGGCTGGGTATGCGTAACAAGGAGCGCACATTGCGTATCATTTCATTAACCTTATTTTCAATCACGTTAATTAAGTTGTTTGTGTTTGATATCCGCAATATCCCACCTGCCGGAAAAATAGCGGCTTTCTTTTGCTTAGGCGTATTGCTGCTCATTATATCATTTATGTACCAAAAAGTTAAAAAGATAATTGTTGACGATGGAACTGATAAGCATATATAGCCCACTTTTGTTAGTGCAAGTGGTTAGGCACGTACCCGAATGGGAATTATGGGCAGCTATAATTCCAACCTTAGTTGTACTGTTATTGCTCACTTTTAAAATGACACAGGCCGTCAATAAAAGAGAAAAAGAATAAGTGTGAGAATGCGGAATGACACAAAGAGCGCCGTCAGTTTGAGCCCCGTCGAAGACTATACGGGCGGGCCTTTACGCATGGTTCGACAAGCTGCCAATGACACCCACGCTACACAGCACATTTATTTACTGCACGATCTTATTAGCGCAATACGAACTTGCAAAAGCTTCGGGTTTGGCTTTAAACACAAAGCCCATACTTAAAATATAGCCCATAGCCTCGTGCAGGGCCTGGTTTGATTTAAACATAGGGTTGGTATTAATGTCGGCATGTACTTCCAGGTCAACGTCATACAGGTCAAGCAGGTCGCAAAGTTTGTAGGCAATGTCGATAGATTTCTGAACTTCGCTCAGCATACGTTCTTTGATGCTCATTTTTTGCGAGGTACGCTCCTGGTGAATAAACATAAAGCCGCCGCGTTGCTCGCGCAAAAACACAATTACCGTAGCAAAATCAGTAACGTTGCCCTTTACCTGCGAATCGGTGCCGATACAAACCTTTAGTTTATTGCCCAGTAAAGTTTCGCGTTCAATGGCCTTCTCAACCTCTTCAATAATGGGTAACTGGATTACCTCACCGCTAAATTTTCTCCATATCATAAAAGCTGTTTTAAGTTATCTTATACAAACCTTTTAGGTGGTTTACTAAAGGTAAAGCTTAATACAGCATATAAACGTTAACAGGGCATGATTTATTTGTTAACATTTGCCTTAATATCAACAGGTTACTTAAATTAAAAGCCGCTACTCCAAAGGGTGACGGCTTTTAATTACACGGGATATACCGAAATTTGTGTAAGGGATAACACCTACAGTACACTCACTGATGTGATTTCCTTAATTTTATAATAGCCTTTGGCCTGGGGTAAGTACACCTCCTGTTCAATATATTTAATGGTGATCTTTTTGCCGATATATTTGGCAACATCACCCATAAAACGCTCCGACTCCGGGAATTGCTTTAACCAGATAAATGATTTTTCATTATTCCCGTTCTCGGTAATAACAAAATAGTTAAACCCTTTATTTTCTATTCGTTTTAAATTACCGCTTGCTGTGCCTGATCGGTCTTCGTCGCTACTACTGGTAGTGCCGCTGCCGCCAAGCTGCATAGCAAGTTCTTTAAATCCTTTGCAGTCTTGTTTAAGTAGTGTAAATGCAATGTCCTCACCTATTAAGGTCATGGCTTTGGTATCAGAAAGCTCCACATTTCGTTCTGCGGCAAGGTCTGCTAAAATATCAGCATGTTTTAAAATACAAGCGGTATAGGCTTTAGTGGCTTCGTCTTTATTGGTAATTTTTGACAGGTCCATTTTACTAACACAGCTGCAAATGCTATCTGTCATCCTTTTTTCAACAGGCCCTGGTACGTGTGCCTGTGCAAATGATTTGTAGGATAATGAGCAAATGATAATAGTTACCAGCAATAAAAGTTTTTTCATGATAAGGAAGTTAAATTATGTGCAATATGCTATAAAGAATTTGATTTCAATAACCGATAGAATAAATAAAATCGTTAATGCATGTCGGTGGCCTCTATAGCTTTGGGAACTTACCCCGCCAATGCTACACTGGCCGACCGTCCTCCGCTGGGTGCAAGGAGGGCCGGAAAGGGGTTTTGTTTTTAATGTATTCACCTCCCTCAACCATTACAACCTTTACTCACCAAATTACAACCAAATTTTTACCTTTGCTGCTCAGTTTATATTATGAACGAAAAGATATTAGTGATCGGCGCCAATGGACAAATAGGTACCGAGCTGGTAATGACCCTACGAAACATTCACGGTACCGAGCAGGTTATCGCCTCAGATATTCATGATCCTAACCCAAGTAATAGCGCAGGCCCATGTGAGCGGGTGAATGTGATGGATAAGGATAATTTGCGCCGCTTATTTGAAAAATACCGCCCAACACAGATTTATTTGTTGGCGGCTATCCTATCCGCCACCGGCGAAAAACAACCTAAATTAGCCTGGGACCTCAACATGACCGGCTTGATACAGGTGCTTGACCTGGCGGTTGAATTTAAAACGGCTAAGGTTTTCTGGCCAAGTTCAATAGCGGTTTTCGGGCCGCATTCGCCCAGGGAAAATACACCGCAGTTTTGCGTGATGGACCCCAATACAGTTTATGGTTTTAGTAAACTGGCCGGCGAGCGCTGGTGCGAGTATTATTTTACCAAATACGGGTTGGATGTAAGGAGCATCCGCTACCCGGGATTGATTGGCTGGAAATCGGCGCCAGGTGGAGGCACAACAGATTACGCGGTGAACATATTTCATGAAGCTTTAGAAAAAAGCAGCTATGAAAGTTTCCTTTCTGCCGGGACTGCCCTGCCTATGATGTATATGGAAGATGCTATCCGTGCAACCATATCATTGATGGATGCGCCTGCGGATAAACTAACCATACGGTCGAGCTATAATTTAGGCGGCATAAGTTTTACGCCCACGCAACTGGCAGACGAAATTAAAAAACACCTGCCCAATTTTAAGATGAGCTACAGCGATAACGACCCGCGGCAAGTCATTGCAGACAGCTGGCCAAAATCAATTGATGATACCGACGCGCAGCAGGATTGGGGCTGGAAAATTAAATATGACCTTGCCGCCATGACCGCCGATATGCTGGCTAACCTGGGGAAAGCGGAAAGCTAAAAGGTTAAAGCTGAAAAATCAGGGAAATCGCTTTTAAGGATTTTAGGCGTTTCAAAGATGGCTATAGCTCAAAAACTGAGGGGGCCTGGCCTTGTGCGATGCCTTTCCCTAATTTAGAGAAAGGAGGAGGATAGGGTCAAAAAAGGTGACAGGCCCTAAAGCGATTCCTTGACAGAAGTGCTTTAACTTAACAATTAAAAGAAAACAAATATTTATATTTAACGCCCACAGTCTATGGACTATCGACCATCGACTATTGACTAAAACAAAATGGGAAGAGCATTCGAATTCCGTAAAGAGAGAAAATTTAAGCGCTGGGCCAAAATGGCCGTGCAGTTTACCCGTTTAGGGAAAGAAATTGTAATGGCGGTAAAAGCCGGTGGCGGCGATGTGAATACTAACTCGCGGTTACGTACGGCTGTGCAAAACTCAAAGGCGGTTAACATGCCTAAGGATAGGGTGGAAGCTGCTATTAAAAGAGCGATTAGCCGCGATGAAAAAGACTATGAAGAATTAGTTTATGAAGGATACGCGGCTCACGGTGTT
>JABDBT010000095.1 GCA_013288465.1 Bacteroidota bacterium
AGCAAGCTATTGAGCATAATATTGAAGTAATAAAATACGGTGTTCAGTTAGGTTCGAAAGCTTTATCTGTTTGGTTGTCCGACGGATCAAACTTTCCCGGCCAATTAAATTTCCGTACCGCATTTCAAAACACTTTAGAAAGCTTGCAGGAAATATATACAGCCCTGCCTGATGATTGGAAAGTATGGGTAGAGTATAAGCCTTATGAGCCTAATTTTTATTCGACCACCATCGGCGATTGGGGACAATCCTACTTGTTAGCTTCCAAATTAGGAGCAAAAGCAAGCACGTTGGTCGATCTGGGTCACCATTTACAGGGAACCAATATCGAACAAATTGTATCTTTATTATTAATGGAAGGCAAACTGGCAGGTTTTCACTTCAACGATTCAAAGTATGGTGATGATGACCTGACCGTAGGCAGCATTAACCCTTACCAGTTATTTTTAATTTTTAACGAACTGGTAGAAGGTATGGATGCCCGGGGCATGAACCATGCAACCGCAATTGGCTGGATGATCGATGCATCGCACAACGTGAAAGACCCTATTGAAGACCTATTGCAATCTGTACAGGCCATCAAGATAGCTTATGCACAGGCTTTGCTGGTTGATAAAACCGCTTTACAGGCTGCTCAAAGCAATAACGATGTAGCCCAGGCACAGGAAATTTTACAGCAGGCTTACCGTACAGATGTTCGCCCATTAATTGCACAGGCAAGTTTGGCCAATGGCGGCGCTTTAAACCCGGTTGAAGCATACCGCAAGCTTAAAGTAAGGGATAATTTGATAAAAGAACGCGGCTTAAAAACCGTTGCCACCGGGTTATAATAAATTGTTGTAAGCAGCCATTTATGTGAATTTTATTTAATAGAAGGTTATTTTTAATGAATAATATGTCGTAGGGACGCGATACTTTGCGCCCTTAAATACAAATCATTTAATACGTAAGGGGTACAATATTTTGCCTCTCAAAAACAATGAATAAATAAGTACCAATTAATGAGCGCCATACCTGTCATAGCCATATTCGATGTAGGTAAAACCAATAAGAAACTTTTCCTGTTTGATGAAAGTTACCGGATAGTTTATGAACGGTCGGCAAGGTTTATTGAAACGGTTGACGAGGACGGGGATACCTGCGAAAACCTGGAAAGCCTGCGCCTTTCTGTATTTGACTCGTTAAGCGAAATTTTCAGGTTAAAAGAGTTTAATATTAAAGCGGTTAACTTTTCGGCTTACGGGGCAAGTTTTGTTTATATTGGTGATGATGGTAAACCTTTAACGCCGTTATATAATTATCTTAAAGCCTATCCCGAAGAATTAAGCAATTACCTGTATGATAATTATGGCGGCAAGGAAGATTTCAGCGTAAAAACTGCATCGCCTATTTTAGGCAGTTTAAATTCGGGACTGCAATTATTCAGGCTAAAAAGGGAAAAACCTGAGATATTTAAACAACTTAAATACGCCTTGCACCTACCTCAATATTTGAGTTTTTTGGTAAGCGGCGAAGCATGTTCTGACCTTACCAGCATTGGTTGCCATACTGCGTTATGGGATTTTACCACCAATAATTATCACCAATGGGTTAAACAAGAGGGCATTGACGAAAAGCTGGCGCCTGTTGTAGCGGCAAATAAAACTTTTCCGGCTATTTTCCCCGGCACTAATTATAAGGTTGGTGTAGGTTTGCATGATAGTTCGGCCGCGCTTATCCCCTACCTCGTTAATTTTAGCGAGCCTTTCATCTTAATTTCGACAGGTACATGGTGTATCAGCTTGAACCCATTTAATCAAACCCCTTTAACTGCCCAGCAGTTACAAAAAGACTGCTTATGTTATCTGCAATACCAGGGTAACCCGGTAAAAGCATCCCGTTTGTTTTCGGGATTTGAACATGAGCAACAGGCAAACCGTATTACTGATCATTTTAAAGAAGATGTGATCAAATTCAGGCAAATTGATTATGATCCTGAAGTTGTCAGTTATCTCCAAAAGAATCATCCGCAAGCCTCAAAAACCGATACCTTTGGCGCCGAATCCATGTTCGCCACAAGGAACCTGGCCGATTTTAAAAACGATACAGAAGCCTATCACCAGTTGGTACTTGACTTGGTTCACCTGCAGGTAATTTCTACAAAACTGGTATTAAATGACAGCCCGGTAAAACGAATTTTTGTGGACGGCGGGTTTAGTAAAAACAGCATCTATATGAATTTACTGGCAATGGCTTTCCCCGATATTGAGGTTTTTGCAGCCTCAATGGCACAGGCTACGGCAATGGGGGCCGCGTTAACCCTGCATAAGGAATGGAACACAAAAGCCATCCCGAATGACATTATTGAATTAAAATATTATTCCTCAAGTCACACTATTGCTATATGACAGTCGGGCTATTTATACCATGTTACGTTGACCAGTTTTACCCCGGTACTGCCATTGCTACGCTGCAATTGTTAGAGAAATTGGGAGTAGATGTAGTTTACCCTAAAAATCAAACCTGCTGCGGCCAGCCTATGGCTAACTCCGGGTTTGAGCATTTAACGGGTGGCTGTAATGAGCTGTTTATCAAAAATTTCGCAGCATTTGATTATGTGGTAGCACCTTCGGGCAGTTGCGTTTTGCATATCCGCGAACACCTGCATGATGATAAAAATCCGGAATTAGCAGCGAAGTTGAGCCATAAAGTTTATGAGCTCACTTCCTTTTTAACTGATGTGTTAAAAGTGACCTCGTTACCTGCAAGTTTCCCGCATAAAGTTGGGGTACATCAAAGCTGTCATGGGCAGCGGGGGTTGCATCTTTCGCAAATGAGCGAATTGGTAGCTGCCGAATTTTCAAAACCCGGCAGCCTTTTAAATATGGTTAAGGATATTGAGATCATCCCGCTTAACCGTGTGGACGAATGCTGCGGCTTTGGCGGCACTTTTTGCGTAGCCGAAGAAGCGGTATCCGTTAAAATGGGAAAAGACAGGGTGGCCGATCACCTGGAGCATGGCGCAGAATATATAACCGGGGTTGACATGTCATGCCTGATGCACATGGAAGGCATTTTACACCGGCAGGGAAGTAAAGTTAAGGTACTGCACATTGCAGAAATTTTAAATGGCGAATAGGTTTAAAAAGATATGAATACGGAAACTAAGGATCACGCCGAATTAGCCGACATTTTTAATAAAGATGAAGACCGGGTTGACTGGCATGATGAAACGCTTTGGTGGATTAGGCAAAAAAGGGATAAATCGGTAAATCAGTTGCCCGAATGGGAAGCGCTGCGGGAGGCGGCATCGCAGATCAAACACAACGTACTTTCTGACCTCAATAATTACCTGCAACAATTTGAAGCTAACGCAGAAGCTAATGGTATTAAAATACATTGGGCTGCTGATGCAAAGGAGCATAACGAAATTGTATTTGGGTTGCTAAAGGCTAAGGGAATTGAGCAAATGGCTAAAAGCAAATCAATGCTTACCGAAGAATGTCATTTAAACGAGTTTTTAGAGCAAAATGGGATTGATGTTATAGATTCGGACTTAGGCGAGCGTATTGTTCAGTTAGCCAAAGAGCCACCCAGCCATATTGTTTTACCGTGCATCCATAAAAAGAAGGAAGAAATTGGTGAACTTTTTCACCAGCATTTAGGCACACCAGCGGGCAATGCCGACCCACAGTTTTTAACCGAAACCGCGAGGCATCATTTACGCGAAACATTTTTGACTCGTAAAGCCGCCCTCACCGGCGTAAACTTCGCGGTGGCCGAAACCGGCGAATTTGTAGTTTGTACCAACGAAGGCAATGCCGATATGGGTGGGCATTTGGCTGATATACATATTGCCAGCATGGGTATCGAGAAGATAATACCCGAAAGGAAACACCTGGGTGTATTTTTAAGATTGCTCACCCGCAGCGCAACGGGGCAACCCATTACCACTTATTCCAGTCATTTTGCAAAGCCGCGTAACGGGCAAGAAATGCATATCATTATTGTTGATAATGGCCGTACCATACAATTAGGCCGCGAAGATTTCAGGAACTCATTAAAATGTATCCGTTGCGGGGCGTGCATGAACACCTGCCCGGTTTATCGCCGCAGCGGTGGGCATAGTTACCACAATGCCATATCGGGCCCTATTGGCTCCATACTGGCACCAAACCTGGATATGGAAAAGTATGCGGACCTGCCCTTTGCATCCACGCTTTGCGGTTCATGTTCCAATGTTTGCCCGGTAAAAATTGATATTCACCAGCAACTATATAAATGGCGGCAGGTAATTGTACAAAAAGGCTATACAACAGCCGCCAAGCGGGCATCCATGCAGGTAATGAATATAACCCTATCAAACCCAGCAATTTATCATACAGGCGGAAAAGTAGGCAGGTGGGTTTTAAAACATGCGCCATTCGCGGTTAATAATAAGTTTAACCCATGGTATAAACAGCGCGATATGCCCGAACCGCCAAAAGATTCATTTGGGGAATGGTACGAAAAAAACAGGAAGTCGAAATAATGAGCAGCAGGGATAAAATATTAGCAGCAGTAGCAGCCAATCAGCCGCAATTAACGGCTTTACCGGATATCAGCTTCTTAAAAGGAGATGTTAATGGCGTACAGGAAAAGTTTATTGCAACGTTAACCGCCATTGGCGGAAAAGTAATTGAGGTAGATAATTTTAACGAAATTACAGCTTATATAAAAGCAACTACTACTCTAAGTCAGCGTGTAATAACTACGCTAATTGAGCTTACTAATATGGTAGAATTAATTAATGATAATTCTGTTTTACCGCATACTTTTCAGGACGTGGAATTAAGTATCATCAATGCGCATTTAGGGGTATCAGAAAATGGTGCGGTCTGGGTAAAAGATGACTTATTAAATCACAGGGTACTGCCCTTTATCTGTCAGCATTTGGCTATCATCTTAAACAAACAAAACATTGTACCAACCATGCATGAGGCTTATGAAAACATAGGTTTAGAAAACTATGGATACGGGACTTTTATTGCAGGCCCGTCAAAAACTGCGGATATAGAACAATCGTTGGTTTTGGGTGCGCATGGCTCCCGATCAATGACTGTTTTTTTGATGAATACACCTTCTGCTCATGATTAACATTTTCGGGAACGATTGCATGGTTTTAGTTGGCAAAATCCTTTTTAAATACATACAGAGTAATTAACATTGTTAGCACAAATAACCCAATTATGATGTATAACCTAAAAACAGCATTTAGTATTGCGGCCTTGCTATCAGTGGCTTGCCTTACCGCAGACGCACAAAACCAGCAATTTTCATGGCAGCATTTACCACAGGCAACAAGGCCTGTATTTAAAAAAGACACCTTTAATATTTTAAAATATGGTGCCAAAGCCGATGGTATTACTTTAAATACCAAAAGCATAAACAATGCCATTACCGCTTGCAGCGCCAAAGGCGGCGGTGTTGTATTAATACCACAGGGTACCTGGCTTACCGGCCCCATTGTTTTAAAGAGCAACGTTAACCTGCATATTAGCCGCGCGGCCCTTTTGCAATTTACTGACGATAAAAATCAGTACCAATTGGTTGAAGGAAATTTCGAAGGCCATGTGGCTGTACGTAATCAATCCCCCGTTTCGGCCACAGATGCTGTAAATATCGGCATCACCGGCGAAGGCCTTATCGACGGACATGGGAGTGTATGGCGCGCTATTGGTAAAGACAGGCTTACCGAACTTGAATGGAAAAATTTAACTGCTTCGGGCGGCGTGCTTAGCGAAAACGGCAAAACATGGTACCCATCACAAAGCTATGCTATTGGGTTAAAAACCCCGGATGTGGGCATATTATCAAAAGGAAAAACAATTAAGGATTATGAATCCATGAAAGATTTTTTCAGGCCGAACCTGGTGGTGCTTACTAATTGCAAAAAAGTTTTGTTGCAGGACGTTACCTTTCAAAACTCACCTGCATGGTGCCTGCATACCCTGCTTTGCGAAGACTTGACCTTAAAAAGTGTTCATGTGCGTAATCCATGGAATGCGCAAAACGGCGACGGTATTGATGTAGAATCATGCAAAAACGTATTAATAGAAGGCAGCACGTTTGACGCGGGCGATGATGGGATATGCATTAAATCGGGTCGCGACGAAGAAGGCAGGCGCAGGGGGAAACCTACCGAAAATGTAGTGGTCAAAAACGATGTAGTTTATCGCGCCCATGGAGGTTTCGTTATCGGCAGTGAAATGAGTGGCGGCGCACGCAATATATTCGTTTCTGACTGTAGCTTCATCGGTACAGATGTTGGCCTGCGTTTTAAAACCACGCGCGGAAGAGGCGGCGTAGTAGAGAAGATATATATTAAAAACATCAACATGACAAATATTGTAACTGATGCAATTTTGTTTGATATGTACTACCAGGGGAAATCGCCGGGCGAAGATGAAGGCGGCAAAGAAGAAGTGCTTTTACCCGTAACCGAAGCAACACCGCAGTTCAGGGATTTTTATGTGAATAATATTGTTTGCCTGGGCGCCGAAAGGGCGCTCGAAGTGAGGGGCCTGCCCGAAATGAGCATTAAAGGCATCCACCTGGAAAACATGGTATTAAAAACCAATAAAGGCGTAGATATTACCGAAGGTGAAGGCATTAGCCTTAAAAATGTTTACCTGGATTGTAAAGATACCAGCCCCCTCATTAACCTGAATAACAGCAAGCAAGTAACGCTCGATAATATCACCTACGCAAAGGCCGACCTGTTGTTTAAAGTAAGCGGCAAAAGGGCAACACAAATAAAAGTATCAAATACAGCGGTTGATAAGGCTGCTAATAAAATAGAGTTTAAGGCCGGTGCCGATAATAACTCGCTAATAATGGTTAAATAACGTGTTTAGCGATTGAAAAAATAGAAAATATAGCAAAAATGAGAAAGAAAAAGGGCGGCTTGTGCGATTCCCCTCTTGAGAGGGGTGTAGGGGTGTGTTATTCCAATCGCTTAAATAACACACCCCTGCCACCACTCAGCCAAACGCGCCCCCTCTCAAGAGGGGAATTCATATTTGCTTTATTTAAAAATAGTTAATGTTTTAATTTAAAAAAATCCAATCGCTTAACGCGTGTTAGATAATATGATCTTATCAAAAAACAACTTAAAAAATATAAATGTACCCGGGCTGGACATGCCCGATGAAAATATCTTTGACCTGCCCGAAAAAGTACTGCAGTTTGGCACAGGGGTATTGTTAAGGGGATTGCCTGATTATTTTATTGATAAAGCCAACAGGAACGGTGTTTTTAATGGCCGTGTGGCGGTTGTAAAATCAACCGACACAGGTTCATCAACCGATTTTGACAAACAGGATAATTTATATACCATCTATTGCAAAGGCATTGAACATGGTAAAGAAATTAACGAGGATGTGATATGTTCGGCTATAAGCAGGGTATTGTCCGCGTCGGGCGAATGGGCCGCTATTTTAGCTGTCGCGAAAAGCCCCGAATTACAGATCGTTATATCCAATACTACCGAAGTAGGCATACAACTGGTCAAAGAAAGCATCCATCAGCAACCACCTGCCTCTTATCCCGGCAAATTATTGGCTGTATTGTATGAACGTTATAAGGCCTTTAATGGCAGCATTGATAGCGGCCTGGTTATCATCCCAACCGAGCTTATTGTTGACAACGGTAAAAAGTTAAAAGCAATTGTACTGGAACTGGCACAGTTTAATCAACTGGAGCCTGCTTTTATCCATTGGCTTGAAAACTGTAACAGCTTTTGTAACTCATTAGTTGACCGCATTGTACCGGGTAAACCCGATAAAGCATTAGCTGCTGAACTGAAAAATCAAAGAGGTTATTCGGACGATCTGCACATCATGTCAGAAACTTATAGTTTATGGGCCATTGAGGGTGATGATAAAGTTGCCGCCAAACTATCATTTAGCTGGGTTAATAAAGGTGTGATCATTACACCTGATATTGAATTGTTCAGGGAGTTGAAATTGCGGTTATTAAACGGCTCGCATACTTTAAGCTGCGCTGTCGCATTCCTTTCGGGCTTCAATACAGTTAAAGAGGCAATGGATGATGAAGGCTTTGTAAACTTTATTACGCAGCTTGCATTTAAAGAGATTATTCCGGCCATCCCGTATAAGATAGATCAACAGGCTGCTGAGGACTTTGCCAACAGTGTTTTAGACCGATACCGCAATCCAAATATCCGCCACGAATGGATCAGCATTTCCGCCCAATATGCGGCTAAGCTTAAAATGCGGGTGATCCCGCTATTGCTGAACTGTTATAAAATAAACAATACCGTTCCCGCTAACATGGCGCTTGGCTTTGCCGCTTTCCTGCGGTTTATGAAGGTTGAACAAAAAGATGACGGCACCTACAAAGGGTCGATAAATAATAAGGATTATACGGTAACAGACAGCCAGGCACCGTATTTTTGTGCTATATGGAAATCGGAGGATACCGCCTCCATAGTTGAAACCGTTTTGAAAAACAAGGAGCTTTGGGATGCTGACCTGACCGAATTACCGGGTTTTGCGGCAACCGTGCTTACAAAGCTAAATGAAATTATAGCAGACAATGTACAGTTAACCGCTGTCTGAATAAATATATCGTTATGAAACAAAGAATAACAAAGGTACACCACGCAGATAATGTTATGGTAGCGCTTGCCGACCTGCAAGCAGGCGAAGACGCTATTTACCAGGGTAAAAGCTATAAGGTAGTGGAATTTATACCGGCCAAACATAAGTTTGCCATTAACCTTATTCCCGAAGGTGGTGATATCATCATGTATGGTGTTTTAGTGGGCCGGGCCCTAAGTGATATTGTTGCGGGTGGTTTGCTAACCATTACCAATGTAAAACATGCAGCCAGCGGCTTTTTAACCGGCACAAGCCATGCCGACTGGCATAAGCCGGATTCGTCTAAATGGAAAAACAGCACCTTTAACGGTTATCACCGCGAAGATGGCAGCGTAGGCACCGCCAATTACTGGCTGGTAATACCTATGGTTTTTTGCGAGAACCGCAATACAGAAGTGTTACAGGAAGCTTTGGTAAAACCATTGGGCTATGGCCGTAAAAAAACTTACGAGGTAAAGGCGCAGCAACTTATTAACATGGTGCGTGCAGGCGGTGGTTTGGATGAAGTGCTTTATACCGAAATTGATAATAATACCGCTCAAGTTGGGCAAACCAAGGTA
>JABDBT010000096.1 GCA_013288465.1 Bacteroidota bacterium
TTATGAAAACGAACTTTTTTGAACAAGTAGCGGGTTTAGGCATCACAGGCACTCTGCAAATCAATATCCAAGCTAACGAAAGCGGTATATTAACCGTTTCCGTTTTGCTTGCTAATGCAAACCCAACAATTACCGCAGGAAAAAATATACCACCTATGCTGTTAAAAGGCAGTCCGCAAGAACTGGACGAAGCATTTTTCGGGCAGGTTGGTGAACCTGTTAAACGAGCAGTCAAGTTGTTTATCGATCTCGAAGCCTATCAGGCTGAACTGGATAAGGCAGAAAAATCAACCAAAAAAGATAAAAACAATAACAAGGATAAAACTGCCAAAACCAATACGGACGAGGAAACCGATGATGAAGACGGGGATAATAATTTGTTTGCCCCTAAACCTGATGATAAAGAAACCAAAGCGGAAAAGAAACGCATCTATGATGAGGCAATGCTAAAAGTGGCTCAACTGAATACGGATATGAAGTATAAAGAAGCCCTTGCCCAACTGCCCGATGCGGAAGAATACCCCGATAAGGCAGAAGAAATCAACACCAAACGGGAGCAGTTGGAGAAACGTCAGCAACTCTATGCCAGTTTACAAACCGAAGTTTAACCTTAATTACCCATAAAATGATAGTCAACGAATTAACAAGGGTATTCCTGCACAAGGAAAACGGGCAGGAAATCCGTTTGGCAGACCCCGGCGCAGAATTTACCGCAAGCGATGTGCAAAATTTCTATTCGGCTAATTACCCGATACTGACCAATGCGAAAATCACCGGCCCTGAAATCAGGGACGACGAGGTACAGTACCGCTTTGAAAGCACCATGGGGCATAAAGGATAGCGCATGAAAAAGCAACAAAAAGACAGGACAATCAAAATCAGAAAGGAAAGCGAGGAATGGAAACTACAACAGCAATTCGGCACGTTAACAGACCGATTAAACCGTCTGCCCGATGCCAGCGAGGTACAGCGCAACCCGCTAAGAAGCGCGCCTGCGGGATTAACCGAAATGGTTTTTTAACACACCAATTTAAACCATTTTGGGCTTATAATGATAATAAAGACAGGGCAGAAAGGGAGTTTTTATACTCCCTCTCTAATCTCTGTAAACAGTATAATTTACAGATACCCGAATGTATTAACGGCACTTTTCCGCAGAATATTTACTGTACGTTTCAGGTGGTAAAGGAACTGTTAAAAAAAAAGGATGAAAAACTGAACTGTATCATTGCAAAAGATGAAAAGCATATCGCTACGCTGGCTACAGTCGAACAATATGATACCAATATGACCTTGTATTATATCCCTGTAAGGCCGTTATGGTATTGGGTGCAAAGCAGTCAGGGACAGCGCATCGCTGAACTACTGTTAGGGGTTTTTGCCTACCTGCACCAAGTTGTTGCTATTCCTTTTTTTGCTGAACCCAATAGTTATTTAGCCTCGCAGTACGAATATATAGAGCAAATGGTGGACGAGGAGGAGGATGATGAGCCATGCCATAAGGAACAACTACTGGATGAACTGTACACCCTGCAAAACGCAGGGCTGAAACTATACACCCAAATCAGTAACCCGCATTGGTTGGAACAGTTTGAAAATACCGTCCTGAATTTTCACCATGCCGAAAGTTGGGAACTGGATTGGGAACTGGTGGCTATCGATTTTTTACAGCTTTACCGCCGGTACCCAAACCGCTCCATATTTGATAAAATCCACGCAGGGTTATTGTACCCTGCCGACGAAGACCGTATTTCCGCTGACCAGTACATCAGTTTTTACTGGAGTGGGGATGATTGTTTATCGGATTCTCTTTTTGATATGATAAACTGCCATTTTCAGGAAACGGGCTATATTGATGAGCCTGCGCAGGTGCAATTATTTGACAGCTTGCCCGAAACCCCGACCCCTGATTTCGATTTTGAAAACCGCTTGTTTGACCTGATAAACAAACTAAGTAAATTACTAAGTGATTTCGATTATGAAGAACGTGAACCAGCAATTCAATGAACAATATATGCCTGTTAAAGCCTTGCTGATTTATAAATCAGTAACAAGTGAAGCGGAAAACTATCATAGCCACCCAACGGAAATTTACGTGGAAAGTTATGATATTGGTAAGCAGGGCAACCCTATTAATGCGCATCCGTTATCGGTCAAAGAAATGACTGTATTAAGCGAACTCCTGCAATCCACGCAGGCGCTGAAAAATAATTACCTGCAATGCGAAGGGCTATTACCACCGAAATTAATTTATGTTAATACCCAAAATAACGGCTATGCACTTTGGCATACCCTGTCACAGGAAGTAGATTTATTTTTTACTGATAGTTTGGGCATACCATCAGGCAGGACGAAAATTCCCGCTATGCTATGGAAAGCTACCAAAGATAGCGTACAAGTATTTGCCCTGAAAGGTAAAGCAAAACCAACAGCCGATACGGCATTATATAATGCCCCTTTTTTTAATTTATACCAAGACGGCAGGGTATGTATGGGCACGGTTAATATTAGCATTGACAGGCAAACCTGCTTAGAGGATTTTATGGCGCAATGGGAAACCTATTTTTTTAACAGTTATTTTACGCATACGCTCGGCGAACATCGCCATTGTAAAGGAAACCTTATACAGTTATGGCAGGGACAGGTTGGCACGGGGCAGGATTTCCCGCAGGACGAACTCATTAAAAATGGTAAAACACTCAAAGACTTAATCAGATGAAAAAGATAAAAGTAACCGAAAAGAGAACCGCCGTCCACATTGTGAACAAAGAACTATTACAGCCCTACAATCCCGTAACGGTAAACGTCATTGGTGCAGGCGGTACAGGCGGACAAGTATTGACCGCATTAGCAAGGATGAACCAGGCGTTGATTACGTTGAACCACCCAGGCTTAATGGTGCGGATATTTGATGATGATACCGTAAGCAGGGCGAATTTAGCGAGGCAGTTATTTACCACCGCCGAATTGGGACTACCTAAAGCCGTTGCGCTCATAAACCGTATCAACCGTTTTTTTGGCACCGACTGGAAAACCGTACCCGAAAAATATGATAAACAATATAGCGATAACAATTCAAATGCGTGGGCCACCATTACCGTTGGTTGCGTCGATACCGTTAAAGCAAGGGTAGATATTACCGATATACTTAAAGACAAACACAAACGTACTGTAAACCAACGAAGTCAGCCTTTGTATTACATGGACTTTGGCAACAGCAGGGAAACAGGGCAAGTCATATTATCTACCGTTGGAAAAATCAAGCAACCTGATTCCAAACAATACCGCACCGTAGAACAGTTACCAATGGTTACGGATGAATTTGGCGAACTCTTACAGCTTGCGGAAACCACGGACAATACACCAAGCTGTTCACTTGCGGAAGCCTTAACCAAGCAGGATTTGTTTATCAACTCCGCATTAGCCAATATTGGCGCATCCCTGTTATGGCAACTGTTCCGCGAGGGGATGCTGTTTAACCGTGGCTTTTTTCTCAACCTCAAAGATTTCAGGACACAGCCCCTCAAAGTGGCTTAAACCTATGGCTATGAAAATCATAGACTTAAACGGGCATGAAATTGCGATAACCAATTTGCAACTGGCAATCATGCAGGCGGATGATTTCCGCCATTACAGGGCCAGCGAACCAACTGAAATGCACCTTAAACTGCAAGCCTATTGGGAAGATTTTTATCAAAAACTGCTCAAACTACATCTGGAGATAAACGAACAACAATAATTGCAATAAAAAAATACCGTTACCATGAAACACCAACTTATTACCAATAGCTACCTGCTACTTTTTGCCTTTTTGTCAACTACCTGCTCACGACAAGCATCGCTAAGCGCATAGACCCGAAGTTGCGCACCTGCTTTGTATGATCGCTATGGTGGGCATTCTTGGGGAGGTAATTGGCACCATTTTTTCATTGGTCTAAAAATACAGGGCAAATAACCCGGCATCGCCAACTGGCAGGGTAATGGCCAAAAACACCCCCGGACTACTTTTTCTTTCCCTCATTCGCCGGAAGAAAAAGTAGCAAAAAGAAATCGGCTGTAAAATCAGAGATCATTTATAGGGACATTAAATTATAGAATTTTTCACCAACAGTCCGATCATTTGATAAATCTTAAAAGACCTATTTTCTTTTGTAATTATTAAGATAATCCCTTATCTTTATTTATTACAATCGTTCATTAAAAACACAATCAAGGTCAATTAAACTACGAGGGTACTTTCAAGGGTACCGATTTGAGTTAAATTTGCAAACAACACATTTACAGGCCGGTATAAAACACATAGTGCTCCCAGCGGGATCACAAAGCCACTCCAAAAGAGTGGCTTTTGTTATTTTAAGCTAAGATTAAAATGGATTGGTAGAATGCTTTCAAACAATTCGTTGTGGGGCTATTCACCTGTTAGGGTTGTTTTTTGTAATTCATTCAATTTTTTAATTAATTTCTCCTTTTCGCCATTTCCATTTGTTGTAAAACGAATAAGAGGTATTCCATACTTTTCTAACACTTCATTCTTCATTAAATCCCTTTCTGATTGAATAGTGCCTTTTTTATGAAAAGCAAAACCATCGACTTCTATTGCGAGTACCGTGTTTTTTCCAAGTTTGTTGTAAATTAAAAAATCTAAATGGGTAAAAGGATGAGCCGCATACGCTTTTTCTTGTTCGTTTAACTTTGAAAAATCTTTGATAAGATTCCGTAATGGGAAATGCAAGAGCACATCGTATTTCGAAAAATTGTCATTTCCGAGTACTTCTTTAATTAATGCGTACATCAGGTTCTCACTGTCAAATTCAGATACGCTTCCTGTTTTGGAAATGATTTTTATACGTTTTTCTTCAAATCCTTTGTATAAATAATCGAATATGGAATATAGATCACTATGAATTACCGCAAAGTTATTGTACTCGATATATCGAATTAAATCGGAAATGTTACTATCATTTTCGAGTTTATTCCCGTTCACAACTAAAATTAATTGATCAATAGCCCTCGATACAGCAACATTCAGGCGATTTGAATTGTCCGTAAATTCTGAGATCTTATCATCTACAGTAGAAAGAATAATAACTTCATTCTCTCTACCCTGAAATTTATCTACGGTATCAGCTTTAATAGTAGTGTTTTTAAATGCTTCTTGCAATGCGTTGGTTTGGTTACGGTATGGTGTGACAATTCCTAAATCAACTGTTTCGAGTTGTTCTCCCGGAATAACCTCTTGCTTAATAACGTCAATCTGCCGTTGATTCATTCTTTGCCTTTCATGATTGCCAGGGGTTGTTTTATAAACAACGAGAGGGGTGCGTTTACTGGTGTCTTCTGTAAGAATAATGAGCTGATCGTTATAAAATTTCTTATTACAAAATCCTATTATTTTAGGATGGCAACGGTAATGTTCCCGCAATAATGTTTTGGCCACATTTGGGAAAAGCTGTATAAGCGAGGATAACAAACTATGATCTGAATAACGGTAAGATGCAGGCAAATCAAAGGAATCAAAGACAGCATTGGTCTTATTTTGCAATTCCGAATCAACTACGTTCGGCAACTGTTTTAGATCTCCGACGATCACCGCCTTTTTTGCGCATGACAAAGCGAGTGCACCTGTTGCAATATCAACTTGCGAGGATTCGTCAATGATTATATAATCGTAAGAAATATCATCAGATAAACTTCTTTTTAAAGAGTACGTAGTACTCATAATAATGGGATAATCGTTTAAGAAGTCGGCCGAATTGTTTTGGAGATCTTTTATTGCATATTGTTTCCTCGCCACGTTTGCATATTTTTTATATAATTCTGCCTTTAAAAGTAACATTGAATGCTCTGTATAATCTTTCATCTTACTATCAAATGAAAAGTCTGTTAGCAGGCTTTCTATGCCCTTTATTCTTTTCCGTAGTTCCTGGATTTTTGCCAGATAGTATTTTGATTGGCAAAGGAAAATCATTTTTTCAAAAGAATATGTGTAAAACAACTTATCTTTAATGCCATACCTTATTCTAAAAATCAATTTCTTTAGAAAGTTAAAGCCCCTGGATTTTAATTCTTGTTTTTCAATTGAAGCCCATAATGATAGTAAATCGTCAGCGGCTATTTTTTGCTTAAACATGGATAAATGCCCGATATCTTCGTTGTGTGTACGCTGATGGTGTTGGCATTCTGTCTCTATTTGACCAAGCTCTTGCTTTAACAATGCTAATTCGTTCTTTTTATATAGGTTTTCTGTAAGTCTGGCAAAAAGATTTTGTAAATTTTCTTTTGCCTTCTTCTTTTCTAAATCTGATAAACGATATTCTGATAAATCAGGAATATTTATTTGACTTTCAATGAATTCCTTTTTATTTTCAGAATTACCAAGAAGTGCTGCAATGAAATTAATTCCGTTTTTCTCGAGCTTTTCGTAAACATTTTTAGTGGCAGAGTTATTACTTGAAACAATGGCAAGACGCTTGCCATTTATCACTGCATTTGCGATAATATTTAATATGGTTTGGGTTTTTCCCGTTCCAGGAGGGCCTTCTATAACGCTCAACGGGTAAGAAAATGCATTATTCACAGCATCCTTTTGACTTAAATTAAATCCAAAGGGGAAAATTCGAATCGGTTGATGATTATTGTCTGGCAAGGGCATGATACCCTTCAAATAACAGGCGAGAATACAATCATTAGGTATAAACGAAATTCGTTCGTAGCTATTTTGTAGTATATTGTTGCCCTGCTCTGTTTTAAGTCCAATGGTTTCAGCAATTTTAGTCAAATACGTAAAAACGATATTCGACCCATTATCACTTATTGCAGATAAAACAATGTCCACCCTATTTCTACTATAAGAATATTCCCTGGTGTTATTTTTATAAACTATGACACATTTGTCATCTCGATATGAAAAGAAATTAACTTCGTCTGTTTTGTTTACGCCATCAATAAATATTAATTCCCTTTTTAGCGGCATATTCCGTGATTAATTCGTGATTAAATACAGTGTATTTTAACAGCTTTAGCCATTTCAGCTAGATTACTTTAAATTACAGGAGAAGTTTGTGGAACTCTACCATTCTTAAATATACGCAATAACCAACATTATTGTTTTCACAAACAATAAAACGGAGGGATAGTGCTAATTTGATCTTTCCCAGGCTGAAGAGAAATAAGTTCATGCTATTATGACCTTTAAATGCTCAACAACTGAAATGCGATACCAGGTACTGGCAACCCATTTATCGGGCATTTTCACTTTTTTTTTAATGTCGCAATTTTCTTTTATTTAATTTTCAATAAATTGGTTCGGGAGTTGTACCATTGCGTTCACGAAGAGGCAGTATCATAAATCAAATGATTCGGCTTCTTCTTTACTAATTTCTATTAAAACCTCATTTTATCTAAATTTAATTTAGTTTTGAAAAGCTATATAGCTGCCAAACTAATTTAAGTTACTGCATTTTTGATAAAAATGGTCCTTCGTTGTAGGTATTGGATTATACTTATCTTCCTGTTTTCTCATAAATCGGGCAATGCATTTCAGCAAATTAAATATTTGGGCATTGAGCAGGGCCTGTCAAACAATGCAGTTACCTGTATTTTTAAAGACCATTATGGTTTTATGTGGTTTGGCGCCTATGGTGGTTTAAACCGCCATCTATGGCTGCCCATAACTTTTACCGGCGATGATATATCCATAAACTGGTTAGACACCCGGGATTTAAACGTATTTGATAAAGCTAAAAATAGATGAGAAGAATTACATACGCCGTACTTGCCGTTATCCTGTTTGGTTTTAACGCGCAAGCCCAAAACAACCTGATCACTAATATACAAAGCCGCAAAGCATTTAACCTTAACGGGAAATGGCAATACATTGTTGATCCTTATGAAACCGGTTTTTATGATTACCGGTACAAAGAATTAAACGAGAAAAACCCGGATGCTTATTGGAACACCGATAAACCGGCCAACAAAACCGATAAAAAAGAACATGGATACATTGACAAGTACAGCATTAATGTCCCCGGCGACTGGAACCATCAAAAACCCGAATTTTTGTACTATGAAGGCACCATCTGGTATAAAAAATCATTCGACTACAAAAAAGTTACCACGGGCAATAGGGCTTATCTGTATTTTGGCGCCGTAAATTACCGGGCCGATGTTTACTTGAACGGTAAAAAATTAGGTATGCATAAAGGCGGTTTTACCCCTTTTAACTTTGAAATACCGGCAAACCTGTTAAAACTAACCGGCAACTTTTTAGTGGTGAAGGTTGATAATAAACGCTATGCAGATGAGGTACCCACCCTGAATACCGATTGGTGGAACTATGGCGGCATAACGCGCGATGTTAAGCTGGTAGAACTACCCGATAACTTTATACAGGATTTTATGATCCAGCTTAAAAAGCCCGAAAATGGCGAAGCACCTTCAGCCCAACCGGAGGTAAACGGATGGGTAAGATTGGATCATAAACCTGCGCCCGGCGAAAGTATTGGCATACAAATACCTGAACTGCATTATAACGGACATTTTGCGGCTAATGATAGCATTACCGCTATCAGCTTTAAAATACCGGGGGTAAAACTATGGTCACCGCAGACACCCAAACTTTACAAGGTTATTGTAAGTACCGGCATGGATAAAACTGAAGATAAAATTGGCTTCCGTACCATTGAAGCACACGGCAAACAACTATTGCTGAATGGCAAGCCAATTTTTTTGAGGGGGATTTGCATACACGGCGAAATACCACAGGAAGTACGGCGCGCCTATACCGAAAAAGATGCCGAACAACTATTAGGGCAGGCGCGGCAATTGGGGTGCAATATGGTGCGCCTGGCACATTACCCGCATGATGAAAAAATGACCCGGCTGGCCGACTCATTGGGCATACTGGTATGGTCGGAAATACCGGTTTACTGGACCATTAATTTTGGCAGTAACGAGGTACTGGATAAAGCCAAAGCACAGCTTAACGAAATGATAACGC
>JABDBT010000097.1 GCA_013288465.1 Bacteroidota bacterium
AAACCCGAATCATTGGCAAACTTTGCACAGTTTGCTGCCCGGTTTGGTTATAAGATCAATACCAAATCTGACAAGGAAACGGCCAAATCGCTCAACTATTTGATGGAAGATGTGGAAGGTAAAAAAGAGCAAAACGTATTAACACACCTGGCAATCAGGTCAATGGCAAAAGCTATTTATACCACTAAGGGCAGCAGCCATTACGGTTTGGCGTTTGACCATTATACCCACTTCACCTCTCCCATTCGCCGCTACCCGGATGTAATGGTTCACCGCCTGCTTTTTCACTATCTAAGTGGTGGCCAGTCGGTTAACGCCGAGCATTATGAAAAACTTTGCCAGCATAGCTCGCAAATGGAAAAGAAAGCGGCTGATGCCGAACGCTCATCTGTAAAGTACAAACAGGCCGAGTTTTTAAAAGACCAGGTTGGCAGTATTTACAGTGGCGTAATTTCGGGTGTTACCGAATGGGGCATGTATGTAGAGATCATTGAAAATAAATGCGAAGGCATGATCAGGCTGCGCGATATTACAGATGATTTTTATACTTTAGACGAGAAAAATTACGCTATAATCGGCCAGCGAAAAAAGAAGGTTTATCAACTGGGCGATGAAGTACAGATCAGGGTAAAAAACGTTGATCTCACTAAAAAGCAAATTGATTTTTCGTTGGTACAGAGTTAGTTAAGAGTTGATTGGGTTGTAGAAGTTGAAGTGGTTGTAAGCTTAACATTTACAACACTTACAACCTCTGCAACACTTACAACATTTACAACCAAAATGAAAAAATTAGAAGATCTACAGCAAATTATAAGTAACGCGGTTACCAAACTAAGCTTTCCTACCCACCCTGCCGAATTATACGAGCCCATAAAATACATCTTATCCATTGGCGGCAAACGTATGCGCCCTGCCCTGCTATTGATGGCTTGCGATCTTTTTGGCGGAAAGGTTGAAGATGCGCTGTCTCCGGCTTTGGCTATAGAGGTATTTCACAACTTTACGCTGATGCACGATGACATTATGGATAATGCGCCCTTGCGTCGCGGCAGAACTACCGTTCATGAGCGCTGGAACCAGAATGTAGCCATTCTATCGGGCGATGTAATGTTGATTGAAGGCTATAAACTCATGATGCAGGTAGAAAACCGACTATTACGGCAGATATTGGATATTTTTAACAATACCGCGGTGGGCGTGTGCGAGGGGCAACAAATTGATATGGAGTTTGAGCAGCGTAATGATGTGGTAATTGATGAGTATATCAATATGATCCGCTTAAAAACAGCTGTGGTATTGGGCGGCGCTTTAAAAATTGGCGCTTTAATTGGCGGGGCCGAATTAAAAGACGCCGAACTGCTATCTGATTTCGGCGAGCATTTAGGTATTGCCTTCCAGCTACAGGATGATATATTGGATGTTTACGGCGATCCTGAGAAGTTTGGCAAACTAGTAGGCGGCGATATCATATCCAACAAAAAAACCTACCTGTTGATCAAAGCGCTTGAACTGGCAAAAGACGAAAAAGCTTTGGAATTGACCGACCTGTTGATCAATAAAAAGTTTGAAAATACCGAAAAAGTAAAAGCAGTAACCGACATCTATAATAGCCTGGATGTAAGGCAATATGCCGAAACTGCCATGCAGTGCTATGCCGATAAAGCTTTTAAAGCACTGGACGAGATAAACCTCCCCGACGACCATAAACAATACCTGCGCGATTTTGCGGATGGGTTAATGGTGAGGGAGAATTAATTATATTTGAGTTATGAGAAAACTATTACTAATAGCTGCTTTAGCAATATTTTGTTTTACGACAAGGGCTCAAAGTGCTAACATGAAGGATGTTAAGGAAACAAAGGAAAGACTTGTTGTGGATACTTTGCGCGATATCAGAAGGGATACATTAATATTTCAGCGCGCTGAAATAGAGCCTGATTTCCCGGGAGGTATGGGTGCGTTTTATAAATACATAGCTAATAATATAAAAAGTACAGGCTCCACTGGAAAAGTGTTCATTTCATTTCTTGTAGAAAAAGATGGCAGTTTAACTCGTATAAAAATTGAACGGGGGTTATCAGAAAATGCTGACCAAGAAGCAATAAGGTTAATAAGGCAATCACCTAAATGGAAGCCAGGTACGTTATTAGGCCGTCCTGTACGCGTTTTTTATACTGTTCCAATAACTTTTAAATAGTTTATATTCTTGTAATTTCTCCGGGTAATTGTAAGTGTTAGAAAATCTGTAACTTTATGTTACGATTATAACATGAAAACGTTTTTACTTATTCTTGTTACTGCTATTTTCTCGGGCAACCTCTATGCTCAAAAAGCCGATACACCAATTACCGACAACGATAAAATATACACCACCCCGGTTGAAGTAATGCCCGAATATAAAGGCGGCATCGAACGGCTTTATAACCGCCTGGAGCATATTCGTTATGTGTTTTTTGATCGGATGAGAAATATAGAAGGGAAAGTTTGGGTGTCGCTAATTATTGAAAAAGACGGAAGCGTTAACGATGTAAAAATGCTGCGTGGCTTAACAGAAGAGCAGGATAAAGAAGTAATAAGAGTTGTTAAAAACCTCCGGAAATGGAAACCGGGTATGCATAATGGCAAACCGGTGAGGGTGCAATACACCATCCCTATAGATTTTAAAATGATCAAATCGTAGAAACAAAAACACTAAACCATATCTAAATGCGCAAAACCATTATACTCATTGCATTGCTGTTTGCCGGCCAGCTATATGCACAAAAATTACATACCCTTACCAACGGGGGCAAATTAAAACCTGAACAGGCCATAATGGATGTGAGGCATTACACAATTGCCCTGAATGTAGATATTGCTAATAAGTCTATTGATGGTTATACCACGGTAGATGTTATTATGGCACAGCCAACACATGTGATTTTACTCGATCTGCTGGATTCATTTAAAGTAAGCAAAGTATTGGTCAACAATAAGCCGCAGAATTTTGATTATAAAAATGATATGATCAAAATAAACCTGGATAATGAATTACCCGCCGGAAAGGCAAGTGTAAAGGTATTTTATGGCGGCAAACCTCATGTAGCACGCAATCCGCCCTGGGATGATGGTTTTATTTGGACAACCGACTCAACCGGGCACCCGTGGATGGCCATTACTGCCGAAGCCGCAGGCGGAAAGCTATATTTTCCCTGTAAAGATCACCCTTCGGACGAACCGAACGAAGGCGTTGATATGATTATTACCGTACCGAAAGAACTGGTAGTGGCCGGTCCGGGATTACTGCAGAGCGTAACCAAACATGGTAAAACCGCCACTTTTCACTGGAAAACAAATTATACCATTAATAACTACAGCATTATTTTCGATGCCGGCGATTATGCCGTGGTTACCCGTAATTATACAACAGTTGACGGGCATGTGGTGCCCATGCAGTTTTACGTATTAAAGGAACATGAAGCTAAGGCGGCACATCACCTGGAGATATTGGAGAAAACGGTACACGAACAGGAAAAATACTTTGGCGAATACCCGTGGGCAAAAGAAAAGATAGGTATTGTTGAAACTTCGCACCTGGGTATGGAACATGAAACCATGAATGCTTATGGCAATAAATTTCGTTATACCAAAGTTGGCGGCGAAGATTATGACGGTTTAATGCACCACGAGTTTGGCCACGAATGGTGGGGAAACAAAGTAACCGCTAAAGATTGGGCCGACTATTGGATACATGAAGGCATCTGTACGTATGGCGATGCTTTATACACGCGCGAATTTGAAGGTGAGGAGGCGTATATCAAAAGCTTCCAGCGCAGTGCCCTTTCTTTCGAAAACAAGATACCTATTGTTATTGGTAAGGATATTGATGAGGAAACCGCCTACAATAATGATATTTATGGTAAAGGCGCGTTCTTTATGCATACCATTTGTTATGTAATGGGCGAAGACGCGTTTTTCCCGGCACTTAAAAAGTTTGTTACTTCTCCCAAATACACCTATGACAACCTGGTTACTACAGATGATGTGGAACAGTTTTTCAGCCAGGAATCGGGCCGCGACCTGAAACCTTTGTTTGACCTGTATTTACGTTCGGTTAACAAGCTCGAAGTACATGTTAAGCAACAGCGTAATAGCCGTTATTTAATTCAGCTGCAAAACATGAGTATCCCCCTGCCTATGGATATAACTACCGATGCCGGAACAAAAAGGATGATAGTTGACAGTAAAGGTTTGGTGGTTGACAGTAAAACCATGCCGGTTATTGATGCTAATACGTTTTACTTGAAGAAAGTGATAATGGAGTAATACAATGAAAAATATTTTATTGCTTGTCTATCTTGTTTTGATAGCATTTATCTCAAATGCGCAAAAGGTCGACTATATATATCAAAGCTGCCAAACATCGCTTGATAAAGATAAGGTTGGTATAGTAGTAGTACATGATCCAGGTCTTATTTTTGACACATGCCCTCAATTTTCAAAGGGGGAAGCTGCTTTTTATAAATATATATCTCGTAATCTCCATTTCCCTAAAGGGCAGGAAGAGGTAACCGGAAAAGTATGGGTAAGAATGGTTATAGAAAAAAATGGCAACATTACCAATGTCTCTATAGTGCGTGGTGTAACCAACGAAATGAACAAGGAAGCTCTAAGAGTAATTAAAGCGTCACCTAAATGGAAACCCGCTATTCTTAACAGAAAACCTGTTCGTAGTTATTATTTTGTGCCGGTAAATTTTACAATTTATTAATGAATTATTTGATATTGCGATTACTCCAAATAATAATGCCTTATCTTGTTCAACTCATCATCTAACTCATAAACCCAGGGCACCGCAGTTGGTATTTCAAGTTGGGTCACCTCTTCATTTGTCAGGTTATCAATATATTTTATCAATGCGCGTAAACTATTACCATGCGCACAGATGATCACTTTCTGGTTTTTTCTAATTGTCGGAATAATGGTTTCGTTCCAAAATGGTAATACCCTTGCCATAGTTTCTTTCAGTTAGCGGGAGTTCGCGCTCGGTAAGGTCAATATAACGCAGGTCATGGCCGGGATAACGTTCATCATCTTTGGTGATTTGAGGCGGATAAGCATTGGGATCTCTGCGCCAAAGTTGAACTTGTTCTTCACCATATTTAGCAATAATTTCCGCTTTATTTAAACCTTGTAAAGCCCCATAAAACCGTTCATTTAACCGCCATGATTTCTGCACCGGTATCCATAAATGATCCAACTCTCCCAACACAATATGCAATATTTTAATTGACCGCTTTAATACCGAAGTAAAACCTGCGTCAAAATTGTAATCATATTTCTTCAGCACCTCTCCCGCCCTTTTTGCCTGTTGGTAACCTTCTTCCGAAAGGTCAACATCCGTCCAGCCCGTAAAACGATTTTCGCGGTTATAAATACTCTCGCCATGGCGTATCAATACTAACTTTTGCATATCTACTTATTATTGAGGTAACAACAAATATAACCATGGGTTTTGATTTGATTTTTCCTTTAACGAATTATACCAAAAAAGGGTCACCCGTATTGGGCAACCCTTTTTATTATCATTAATTTTTAGCTATTAATATAATGTAAACTCAACGCGACGGTTGATCTGGCGTCCTTTTTCTGTTTTATTGGTAGCAATAGGATGTGCTTTTCCATAACCTTCGGCCTGTATATTTGATGCACTTGCACCCTGGCTTACTAAGTAAGTTTTTACTGATTCTGCACGATCTTTTGATAATTGAAGGTTATAGCCAACCGAACCAACATTATCAGTATAACCTGCTAATTTTAAGTTAAAACCTTTTTCAACTAACAATTGAGCAACTTTTTGCAGGCTTGGCAATGAATGATCACGTATAGTTGCTTTCGCAAAATCAAATTCAAGATTCCTGATAGCTTCTTTAACAATCGCCCTGTCTTGTTCTGTTACATAAACCTTTACATCGGGTTTATTCATAACCAGCGGGCATCCTGCGCCATCAACTTTAACTCCTGCCGGTGTGTTAGGGCATTTGTCAAAGAAATCAGAAACACCATCGCCGTCGCTATCCATGGTAAGTTTTGCAAAATTTGCATTCATTTGATCAAGCGCACTTCTGATTCCACTTAAATCATTCCTGGTTGCATCCAAATCTCTACGTAACCTTTCATTACGCGCTCTTTCAGCTTCTTGTTGCATTTGCAACCTTTGCTCGTCCATTAAATATTCTGAACGCATAGATGCTACAGGATTATGAGTTGCCAACTGTGGTTTTGAACGTGGCCCCAGGGCAAATTCCAATCCGGCATGTGCGTATGAATATTTGTCGTTTGTTGTGCCATAGTTATAGCCGTCTAAATTATCACCATCAACAAAACTAACCTGGTAACCAAGCTTGATTACGCGGCCGATATAAGTGCTAATATTACTTTAGCCAATATAAGCTGGCGACATAAAAAAGGCGTAATACAACCGTATTTTACTGGCGGGTTTGGCTATATGGGTTATGAACCCCAACTAACTACTTCAGGACCAGTAGCTAATAGGGTTAGTTTTGCTTATAAAAGTAATGGGGGGAATGTGCAGTCTTATTACGTTCCGGTTGGTGCGGGAGTTAAAATTAATTTGTCGAGAGATGTTAGTCTTGATCTGGGTTACCAGGTTGATCTTGTAAATGCGGATAATTTTGATGGATTTGTTTACGGAACCAGGAATGATGAGTTCGCTTATATGCATATTGGTTTAGAATTTGCTTTGGGTAGCCATAAAAAACCCCAGTTGGCTACGCATAACCCCGTTGCATCCATGCGTACAGAGTACCTTACAATAGAGCAATCACTATTGCTGCAACTAAATAAGCAAAAAGCCGAGATCAATAAACTAAAAAGCGATTTAGATGCAAAAACAGAATTGATCAACGCTACAAATGCCAGTTTGATTAAATTCACTATGGATAGTGATAACGATGGGGTGCCCGATCTGTATGACAAATGCCCTAATACGCCTGCTGGTACTATTGTAGATGGTGCCGGATGCCCGCTAAACCTGAATGTTACGAATACCAAGGTTTACATAACCGAACACGACAAAAAGGTAGTTAAAGACGCAATAGATAATCTTGAATTTGATTTTGGTAAGGCAACCATACGCCCTATATCATTTGCCAGCTTAGACAGGGTTGCCCAACTATTGATTGATAAAAACCTGCATTTAAAATTAGCCGGCTATACGGATAATAAAGGCCCTGATTGGGTTAACCTTAAATTATCTAAAGACCGTGCCGAAGCTATAAGGTTTTATTTAATACATAAAGGCGCTAACGCTGCACGTATTGAAGCTACTGGCTACGGCAAAGAAAATCCTGTTGCTGATAATAACACGGCAGATGGCCGACAGCTTAACCGCAGGGTTGAGTTTAATTTATATTAATAGTGCGTTAATCTTCAAAAAAATCGACTAAAGCGCCAAAATAGGAGCTATCCCAGCCTTCGGCAATGTCATTATAATCTGCTTCTGGTATGTTGGTATGCCTTAATTCAACAGACGTTCCTTTTTTTATCGGGGTGAAGTTTAATGGTTACAATAGATGGTTCCGGCTGCCCGTCAAAATACCATTGTTGCACTATTTTTTTGTTGGTTTCAAACTCCAGGTTTTTGCCAACTATACTTCCTTCCCACATAGAAAATTCAGAATTGGGTTCGGTTGACATTTCTGCTGCATCGCCGGTCCATAACTCAATAGTAATTGGGTTGGTTAAGGCCAGGTATATTTCATCCGGGGTAGCAGGTATATTGTAGTATTTTTTTAAATCTTTCACCTGCGCAATTTAATTCAATTAAAATCATTTATCAATTTTTAATAATCGGCTGGTTTTGTAAAGGTAAGTTACTCAAATCACATAAAACTTACACATTGTGTATAGTATTAAACGCATTAACTTTTTTGTTAAAATAGTTAACTATTACAAAAAGTAAAACATTACAGGAATACAGTGGTATTTGTCGCTTGGGTTAAATAATCGTCTCATTACGTACTGTTTAAGTATGATTTTGCAATAAAATTACTCCTATTATCTATCCGATTACGGGTACTATAATCCTATTGTTTAGCGTCTTTTTGTTTAATGGCATTAATCTTGTCTCGCTGGTAGTAATATTCACCTAAAAAAAGTGGATCTAAAAACTTACTACCATGAAATCAATTTTAAAGAAAACAGCTATCCTTTTTACAGGAATTTTAATGGGAGGCAGCGTATTTGCCCAGGCTCCCGATTCAAATTATGTTAAACCATTCTCCGGTGCTGATGCCTATCGCACATGGTCAATCGGAATAAACGGAGGTATATTAACTCCTTACACTATTTTTAGAGGTAAAGAAGATTTTATAAACCCCAACGCCGAGTTTGGATATGGCGGTTATATTAAAGATCAAATTTTGCCTTCTTTTGGTATCCAGGCCAACTTTTTAAGAGGTAATATTTCAGCTGATAACTCTGCATCAGGTGCTTTTGCAAGTTATAAGACAAATTTGAAATACGCCATTGATATAAGCACTGTTTATACAGTAGCCAATATTAGCTGGATGCATAAACAAGGTGTAATTCAACCTTATTTATCT
>JABDBT010000098.1 GCA_013288465.1 Bacteroidota bacterium
GTTCTATTGTGCCGTCTATCATGACAGATGAAAAAGGGGACATTCTTACGGCAAAAGACCTTGATACCACTAAAACGTGGATACAGGACGTTAATGCCGAAACTAAGAATAGCATTGTGACTACCCCCGGGAAAAAAGCGCCGAAATATGATCCTGAATATTTTAATAATGAGCTGCAAACCATGAAGTCGCAGAATGTTCCCATAAAAATAGACTTGCCGCGTATGGGCCACAGCGACAGAAGCTATTGGCTCATCTATTATAAAGACTCGTCATTGCTTCAGCAGTTAAAGATATTCCCCTATGTACAGCTTTCTGTTATCGCGGTATTTTTAATAATGGGATACACAGCCTTCAATTCCTCCCGCAAGTCGGAGCAAAACCAGGTTTGGGTGGGTTTGGCAAAAGAAACAGCGCACCAACTGGGTACGCCCATATCATCATTAATGGCATGGATAGAATTGATAAAAGATAAGTTTAATGCCGAGGATGACCCGCTAATGGCCGAAATGGAGAACGATGTAAAACGACTGGAAATAGTTGCCGACCGTTTTTCAAAAATCGGATCAGTGCCCAAACTGAAGACACATTCGGTATATGAGGTTGTAAATGATTTTATGGATTACTTTAAGATACGGGTAAGTAATAATATCAGTTTTGAACTAACCGGCGATCATAACCTAAAAGCAGGATTAAACATTCCGTTGTTTGACTGGGTACTTGAAAATCTGCTTAAAAACGCGGTAAACGCCATTGAGGGTAAGGGCGGAGTAAAAGTAGATATATCAACCAATAAAGTTAAAGACCAGGTATTTATTGATGTTATTGATACCGGCAAAGGCATACCGCGCTCTAAGTTTATTACCGTATTTCAACCTGGATATACAACCCGTAAACGGGGTTGGGGCCTGGGGTTATCGTTAACAAAACGTATTGTGGAAAATTATCATAAAGGCCATATCGTTGTTCGCGATTCGGAAATTGGCAAGGGAACAACATTCAGGATAACATTAACCAACATAAGAGATGAACAACAGACCGCATAGCGATGAATACGCTGCATATTATGCCACTTACATTAACCTGGTAGGTGATGAACCTATATTGGATATATTAGAAAATTTAAAGGAAAGCACGTATAGTTTTTTTATGGGTATTGATACCGATAAAGCCGACTATGCTTATGCCGAAGGCAAATGGACCATTAAAGAATTGTTGGGCCACTTGATTGATGCCGAGCGTACTTTTGCCTACCGCATACTGGCATTTTCGCGCGGGCAGCAAGAATTACCGGGCTTTGATGAAAACGCTTATGTAGAAAACGCCACCTTTAGCAGTCGTCTTTTTAAGGATATTGTAGAAGAATTTAGGCAGGTGCGCGAATCAAATATGTACCTTTTTAGGTCGTTAAGTTCACAACAACTCAACGCTACCGGTATAGCCAGTGGTAATAAAATTTCGGTGAGGGCATTACTCTACATCTGCGCCGGCCATGAAATACACCATTTAAATATTGTAAAGGAAAGGTACCTTTAGAGGCGTTGGAGGTAAAAGGAGAAAGGTAAAAGGTGCTTTTAAACCTTTTACCTTTCGCCTTTAAACCTTTTACCTTTATTCAATCTCTTTAGTGTCTTTCTTTTCAATACGATACGCTAAGAATAGCCCCGCGCCACCAAATATGGCTATCAGTGCAAAGTATATAGCCGGGTTGTCGTCTTCCCTAAAGGTGCTAAACGCGGTATGATCTAACAAATAAGCTAAAAACAAACCCACACCTGCACCAATTAATAATAAGCCCCAGGTAAGGGTGTATGTGTTATAGCCAGATGATTTAGGCTTGTTTAAACGAGGGTCCATACCCCGTTCAATCATCGCCATTCTTTCGCGGTTACGTAAATAAACAATGCCAAAAACCATTGTGAACATGCTGATTGGTACTAAAATGGGGATCAGTACCCCTAATTCTTGTGCGCCCATGATATTTAAATTTTAAGTGATTAAGTTTTTCTTTTCAAAACACCCTCATTGGTGTATTTGCAGGTTATGACTACAGTGTTTGAAAGGAGGTTACACTTTGGTTGAAAAAAGTTGTAAGTGTTGTAGAAGTTATGAAGGTCGGCATTTAACTACAGTAACAGTTACAACCTATCTTACAACCTTTACAACTATAATAAACTTAGTTACACTTTGGTTGAAAAAAGTTGTAAGTGTTGTAGAAGTTATGAAGGTCGGCATTTAACTACGGTAACAGTTACAACCTATCTTACAACCTTTACAACAACTACAACCTTTACAACTATAATAAACTTATCTTTACATGTAACCTTAAATAACAAAAGGTAGTCAGAGAGCATATAACAGATGCAGAGCAAGCTTTCAGATATCGAGTTAATTGACCAAACGCTGGCGGGCGATCAATCGGCGTATGCCGATTTGGTTAAACGGCACCAGCGGTTTGTGTTTACACTGGCCCTGCGTTTTGCGAAAAACAGGGAGGATGCGGAGGAAATAACACAGGACTGTTTTGTAAAAGCTTACCGGTCATTAGCGTTATTTCAGCGGCAGTCAAAATTTAGTACATGGCTATATAGTATTGTTTATACTACGGCTATGAGCTCGCTGCGTAAAAAAAGGGTTGCAACTTCATCAATTGATGATGAGGATAATGCCATACAAATTGAAGATAACACGGCAAGTTTTGACGTAAACAATGCCGAGAACAAGTCGAGATCATACTACCTTAACCAGGCTATTGGCCAGCTTTTACCTGATGACGCGGCTATTATAACCCTGTTTTATAAAGGCGAACAATCATTAGAAGAAATTGCCCAGGCATTAGGCATCGAGGCAAATACGGTTAAGGTAAAACTATTCAGGGCGCGCCAGCGTTTAAAAGAAAGGCTGGAGCGCAACTTAAAACACGAAGCAAAAGAACTGATATGAGCAGCATAGAAGAAAAACTTTGGGATTATATTGATGGTTCATGCACTCCCGCCGAGCAGGAAACCATTAGCTTATTGATTGAGCAGGATGAAATATACAGGGCGAAATACCTTGAACTGTTAACGCTTGACAGCGAGTTTGCAGCAATTGAACTGGATGAACCGCCAATGGCCCTTACCTATAATGTTATGGAAGCCATCAGGGCAGAGCATGCGCAAAAGCCGCTTAAGGCCACCATAAATTTGGGTATCATTAAAGGTATATCCCTGTTTTTTGTGTTCACAATTGTGGTGCTGCTCATTGTTTCATTGGCCAGTATCCATTGGTCCGCAGGGAGTGCCGGTAGTTTGTTAGCTAACTTTAAACTGCCCGATCTGGCAAAATATCTTAGCGGGCCGGTTATAAAAGGTTTCCTGTTTTTTGATATGATATTGGGCCTGTTTTTGTTTGATGCCTACCTGCGTAAAAGGAGTATTTCAAAACAGTCATAATTTTTACCACATCGTATGACAAAAACGACATTTCAAAAAATGTGTGCGTGAAATGAAATTTTTTTCACAACTTTTAGGAATATTTCACACACAAAATACAAAACAAGAAAAGACGATATTAAAATTGGCACAGTAATTGTTATACCTTACATGAACTGGCGATCTGCCGGTTTAATTGTGATAAGGTTTAGGTTGAAAGCCGCCCGGCGCAAGGCAGGGGCGGCTTTTTATTTTAAGACGATTTTAGAAACCATCGCCGGGTAGTGCAACCGGTTTTTGCCTAATAAACGGGTTAACCACCAGCGCTATCATAATTAACAAAATACAGCCTAAGGCGTTAAGCCATAAATAAGCCACCACTTCATAATAACCGCAAATACAGGTAATAATTTCGGTTATAACCGCCGCTATAAAAACAGATGTGGCGTTTACTCTTTTTAAATAAAAGGCCACTATAAATACGCCTAATATTGTCCCGTAAACGTATGAGCCCAGTTTGTTGACCGCTTCGAGCAAGTTGCCAAGTTGCCCGGCATACAAAGCCATGGCAATGCAAACCACTCCCCAAAACACTGTAGCCCATCGCGAAGCATTCAAATAGTTCTTTTCTGACGCGCCGGGGTTAAGTATCCGTTTATAAATATCAACCACACTGGTTGAGGCCAATGAGTTTAATGAGCTCGCCGTTGAGCCCATTGATGCCAAACAAACAATGGCTATCAGCAAACCTATTAGGCCACGGGGCAGGTAATGGGTCACAAAATTGAGGAACACATAATTGGTATCGTCAATATCTGCTTTGCCATTATTCTTCTTCATTAAAGCAATCCCGTCCTGCCGGATAGTATTGGCTTGTTTGTCGGCTAATTTTAAAGCGCCCTGCGCCTGGGTAATTTGGTTCTCGTCCTTGCTGTCAAGCGCCTTAACCAGGTCGTTCGCTTTGCTTTTTCGCTGTTCGGTAAGCTGGTTGTATTGGTTTTCAAGTGAGCTGTATTGCGGGCCATAACTGCTTTGTTTTACCTGCTTAACCTCGTATTGGTTAAAAAACATGGGTGGCCGGTTAAACTGGTAAAAAGCAAAAACAAGCACACCTATCAATAAGATGCAAAACTGCATGGGTATTTTTACCAGCCCGTTCATGATTAGCCCCAAACGACTTTGCCCTACCGAACTGCCGGTTAAATAACGGCCAACCTGGCTTTGGTCCGTACCAAAATAAGATAGCTGCAAGAAGAAGCCGCCAATAATACCGCTCCATATATTATACCGGTTGCTTGGGTCAAACCTCCAGTCAATCACATTCATTTTGCCGAGTTTGCCGGCCAGTTTAACCGCATGTACAAAACCAACGCCATTGGGCAGCAACTTAACCACCACCACCCCGGCCATAAACATGCCGCAAAATATAATACTCATTTGCAGTAACTGGGTGTATGATACGGCCCGAGTACCGCCATATACGGTATAAAATACCACCACTATACCGATAAACAGCGTAGTATAAATGGTATTGATATTTAATATGATGGATAAAATTATAGCGGGCGCGTAAATGGTTATGCCCGTTGACAGCCCCCGCTGCACTAAAAACAGGAACGAGGTAAGCACACGCGTTTTGAGGTCGAACCGCTGCTCTAAAAACTCGTATGCGGTATATACCTTTAAGCGGTGAAAAATGGGCACAAAGGTGATACAAAGCACTATCATAGCCAGCGGCAGCCCGAAATAGAATTGCACAAAGCGCATCCCGTCTGAATAAGCCTGGCCCGGTGCCGATAAAAAAGTAATAGCGCTGGCCTGTGTAGCCATTACCGAAAGCCCAACATGGTACCAGGGTAACGAGCGGTTGCTCATGAGGTACTGGTCGATATTTTTATTGCTCCCGCTTTTCCATATACCATAGGTAACAATGGCTAGCAGGGTAGCACCTAATACGATCCAGTCAATAACGCTCATTTAAAGTAAAAGGTAATGAGCGAAAATAAAAGAATTAAAAAAACCAGCCAAACAACAACAATGCCGTAAAACTGGTTCCAATTGCGTATAAACGATGGCAGATCCGGATCAGGCGTCGCCATGTTTTTTAACCATAACATTCAGAAAAAATGCCGCGGTTAATAAACCTAATACACCGCCAACGGGTATCCAGGTAAATCCTTTGTCTAAAATAAAGCCAACAAAAAGTCCGCTAAGTAATCCTACTAAATAATAAACGTAATCAAAATTCTCTTCTTCTTTGTGGTGGTGTTTCATATCTTTTATTGTAATGGCAACAAAATTAATGGAATATCTGATAACTTCTGTCAAAAAATATAAAAATTGTCATTGAGTAGCGCATGGTGCGAGGCAGTTGTAGCATAACCAAATTGTTTACCTCCCTGTTTCCATACACTACTCCTTCGGCTTACTCAATAAATTAACAAATAACCTGTACGCTCCCGGCACACCGGCTGGCAGGTCCCTGAAAAAATCAAGCGATGTATATACAAACCGGCCCTTGCCATAATTGGTTACAATTAATGAGCCGGGGTTAGGCGCTTCGCCGGGATCATTCATTTGTAAAATGGTTTGGTATTTTGGGTCGATATTACTTACAAAATAAAGGCCCCGTTCCTGTACCCAACCGTCAAAATCGGCCTGGGTAATTTTGTTGGGATAGTTTAATACCGGGTTTTGCGCATCTAAAAAAGTTACTTTGGCGTTTTCATCCGTAACTCGCTGGTTTACCGGGCGGAAAGGGTAGGGGCCAATTTGGTTTACCACCAACCCATTGTTGTTGTTATACTGTACCAATAAATTACCGCCATTATTAACATAAGCCATTAACTTAGGCTGCTCAACCGCTAAACGTTTATTTACATTATAAGCGCGTACACCGGTAACTATAGCGTCATATACCGAGAGATCGCTGTTTAGGATCTCATTTTCAGTCAACAGGTGAATGTCATAACCTACCTGGGTTAAAGCTTCGGGCATCAGGTCGCCGGCGCCTTCTATATAACCAATTTTTCTGCCGGCAATTTTGAGGTCGATATTAATAAGCTTCGCCTGCGCTGGCGGGAATAAGGTTATGGCAGGCACATGGTCATAACGAATACGATGTAACCCCATTGAAAATGACTGACCACCAACCGTAGCTACCGCTTCAAAAACACTCACTTTGGGTTTATTATCTGTAGGCGCAACAGTAAAGGAAACCGTCCACTCCTCGCCTTTATTTTTATCGGTAAAATCAATTTTCTCGGGACTTATTTTCCACCCGGCAACAGGTTTAATACTGATGCTTCCCGTTGCTTTGGTAAAGCTTTGCAGTTTTACCTGTATAGTTTGTGGCTGTTGTGTATTAAAAATATAATCCTGGCTTTCAATATTGGCGGTTACCGGCGGCGCTATTTCAATTGGCTGGTAGATCTCGCCTCTAACCGGGTCAACATATTTATAATATAACCGGCGCTCAAAACGGATAGGTTGACCATCTATTATAAACTCATAAGTTACTTTTGGTAGGTCCGGGTTTTCGGGATTGCCAACATCTAACTGGCCGGGAATATTATACATGCCCTGTTCATGTGGCGTTTCAAGCCAATAGGGTTGAGTGATTTTAGCGGCCGTTGCTGTGCTGTTAAATGTTTGTACCTGGTTGGCTGGTATTGCTTTGCCACCGTCAAAATTCTGTATGTTATGCTGATCATCAATACTGCTGATCTTTATCTTATCATTATACCGGTTCAAAACCTGCGACCGTATTTCCATCGGGTCACCAAGCGCATAAGATGATTGTGTAGTATAACTCTCAAACCATAGTCCCGCGCATGCAGCGATCAGATCATCAAGTTCCTTTGTTTTTTGAGTACACCAGTAATTGTCATCAATTTTTTCAACTGATCCAAGCAGCTTCACCAGTGCCGGTACTGATTTTTCGGGGTCATCTATATCAAAATCCTTTTTAATTATACCTAATGTTGCAGCTATGCCACTGCCATTTTTAACCCTGTTCCAGGTGGTATTAACACCATCCATCAAATCGGTTTTTGGGCTATCACCCAAAATAGTTTTGAAGTATTCGTAACTTTCGCCCCGTGTTTTAGCCGAACCAAAGCCCTGCGTTTTATGGTTCGAGCGGCTATCGGCTGCTATTTCGCCATACCCTTTACCCAAAATTGGGTTATATACGCCAACATTAATTTTAAACTGGTCTTCGGCTGTAGTATTGGCACCGCCAAAATTAAAGGTGTTCCATAATAAGCGTTTGGCCTGCCACGTCTGTACATATTGCAGTTGCTCGGGGAAGCGTTTAGGGTCGGCTGCCGCAGTAAATGCTTCCTGCGCTAAAATAGCCGATGCCGTATGATGGCCGTGGCCACCCTCGCCTGTTGTAGGGAAACGGCATATAATAACATCCGGCCTAAATTTACGTATCACCCATACCACGTCGCTCAATACCTTTTCCCTGTCCCATATCTTTAAAGTTTCGTCGGGCCCTTTTGAAAACCCAAAATCATTGGCACGGGTAAAAAATTGTTCGGCACCATCAACCCGGCGCGCGGCTAAAAGCTCCTGGGTGCGTATTAAACCTAAAAGCTCGCTTTGCTCATTACCTATCAGGTTTTGCCCGCCATCGCCACGGGTTAATGACAGGTAACCGGTGCGGTAATGTTTTTCCTGCGCCAGGTAGGCCAGCAAACGGGTGTTTTCATCATCGGGGTGCGCGGCT
>JABDBT010000099.1 GCA_013288465.1 Bacteroidota bacterium
AAGTGAATCGGGTGAATCTTCGGAGGAACTAAAGATCGCGGGAAAGCCTGAAGTTACACAAAAAATGATAATTCGAAAGACTTTGAAAAAAGCGTGTTAACTAAAAGAGGTATTATGAGGAAGGCAAGTCTTTTACGGAGGACGGGCAATCAGAGTAATGACCTTGAAGCAATCAGTGTTAGCAAACAAAGATAGTCAGCAGACCAGAAAAAGGAAGATGCATCGGAGTTAGAGAGAGAAACGAGAGAGTTAGTGTTCGCAAGAGCAATAGCTAAACCGCCATCACGAAAACAGAAAGTGAATCGGAAAAAGAAGGAATAAAGACACCATCGGCGGATGCGCTAATAACAATGAGGAGATCAGGTCGGTCAGCTTACACAAAACTTGGTGCTTCTGGATAGCTACGGTTAGTCAGAGGTCGAAAACGGGAGATTCAAATCGAAAGAGGCGGCTCCCGTTTTTGCATTTAATAACAATTTTAAGTTTTGAAAAAGGCTAATAATGGGCGGGCCCTGTGCGATACCTTTCCCTAAATTTAGGGAAAGGAGGAGGATAGGGTAAAACAGGCTACCGGTTTAAAAGCGATTCCCTGTAAAAAGGCTATTTCATTTTTCTGCAAAGCTTAAAATAAGTAAATTAGTCGCTTATGGATAAGGACGGAAAAAGTAAACCAGGTGGAAGCGGCAAAAAGAAAATATTTGTTTTAGATACCTCCGTGATCCTGTATGATCACAATGCCCTCGAAAATTTCAAAGAACATGATGTAGCCATACCCATACAGGTATTGGAAGAGCTGGATAATATGAAAAGCGGCAATGATACCCGCAATTTTGAGGCCCGCAGCTTTATCCGGTTAATGGACGACCTGTCGCATAATAACCTGATCAATGAGTGGCAGCCCTTAAATGGCAGTACAAAAGGCAGCTTTAAAGTAATATTAGATACTAAAGCTATTGCTGCCGACGCGAAGGCAGTTTTTGGTTCGGAGAAAACGGATCACCGTATTTTAAACGCTGCCCTGTGTTTGCAGGAAGAGCACCTGGATAAAAAGATAGTACTGGTATCAAAAGATATTTGCCTGCGCCTGAAAGCCAAATCGCTCAATTTACATGCAGAAGATTACGAAACCGGTAAAATCAAAAACCTGGACGAGCTATATACCGGCAAAACTGTTGTAGATAAGGTGCCTGATAAACTGCTAAGCCAGTTAAATAAACAGGAATTTTTACCCGGCGAAGCTTTTGATATCAAAGCCCCTGCGGGAAATCATTTTTATATATTAAACGGAAAAAAGGAAACTGTACCCGGTTTTTACAATAGCCAGACAGAGCAGGTTCAAAAAATTACCGAACAACCCATATTTAATATCTACCCTAAAAATATTGAACAGGCCTGCGCTATACATGCCTTGTTGAACCCCGATATTAAGCTGGTTACCATACAGGGCAATGCAGGAACAGGCAAAACCTTGCTGGCTTTAGCAGGCGCATTGGAGCAGCGCAAGTTTTACCGCCAAATTTATGTAACCCGGCCAATTGTGCCATTAAGTAATAAGGATATTGGCTTTTTGCCGGGCGATATTAAATCAAAGATAGACCCGTACATGGCGCCGATATGGGATAACCTGAAGTTTATAAAAGACCAATACGCCGAGGATGAAAAGATGCAGGGCAAAATTGACGAATTGGTTGCCAATGATAAAATATCCATTGCCCCGCTGGCATTTATACGTGGCCGCACACTCAGCAAAATATTCTTCATAGTTGATGAAGCGCAAAACCTAACCCCGCACGAAATAAAGACCATTATATCCCGCGCCGGCGAAAACAGCAAGTTTGTTTTTACCGGTGATATTTACCAGATAGATACCCCGTACCTGGATGCCGAAAGTAACGGGCTTTCTTATTTAATTGATAAGGCAAAAGATCATCCGCTATATGCTCATATCACCCTGCAAAAAGGCGAGCGGAGCGAGTTGGCCAATTTGGCTACGGAGTTATTGTGAATTTTGTTGTTAGCAGAAAGTCTGTAATAGGTTATGCCGTAGGTCCTTTATTAAGTTTATACATACAGTAAAAAACAAATAGAGTTATAATTACGAGTAAAAATTTAATAATCAAGATTTCATTTTTCATGGATTTCTCTGTGTCTATGATCTTTTGAAGATCAACCTTATGCTGTGGAGAGGGAGTTTTCTCCATTCTAACTGCCGTTTCAATAAAACTTTCATCGTGGTATTGCTCATCAATATTTACCCACTCAAAAGATAAAATCAATAATGATGACAACAATATAACTATTAACCTGCTAAGAAATTTTGGATTAGTCATAGATTAAATATACAACAATTACTATTGCACAATATTATCCGTCACCCGCGCAATATCATTACTTATCTTATTAATAAAACCCAACTGCTCTTTTAGCAAGTCTTCGGCAGTGGTTAGCGTGGGTTTTTCAGCATCCGGGTTTGTGGCAGTTGTTTTTTCGCCGGTAAATTCTATCCTTTGCCCACCTAATTTTTTATTGCTTTCATTAAGGACAGCAATGCTTTTCTTAACTAATTTAAGCGTATCTGCCTGCGGGTTATGCAAGCCCTTAACCGTCACTTCTGATGCTACGGTGGCTATATAGGATGATAAGATATGGTTAAGCACTACAAATTTATGAATGTCTTTGATATGGCGTTGCTTACTTTTAGGCTCGGAGGTCATTCGCTCAAACATTGCAGATAAATTGGCCGATTTTACAAATACATCTTTACGCGCCAGCTTATATTCGGTTATGTTTACCAGGCTGCCGGTAATGCTTTCGGCTATTTTAACTAAATAATTTAGGTTGGCATAAATTACATCGGCCAGGCTTTCCTTTACCTGTTCAGATTCCCAGCTCGGGAATACCCAATAACTGGCTATAAAGGCAATGCTCGATCCTATTAGGGTGTCAACAATACGTTCCTTAACAATATCCAGGTGGCCTACCCCTAAAAACTTGAACAATATCAAAATATACGGTGTCATTAACGTAACACTTACCACATAGTTTAATCGCGTAAAACTGTAAGTGCCTATCATAAACACTACTAAAAAAACAAATTGTATAGCGTTGTTAGGTATAAATACTAAAATCAACACGCCTATAATGCCGCCGATTATGGTGCCGGTTAAACGTTGATAATTACGTTGTTTTGAGAGGCTATAACCGGGTTTTAATATCACTATAATGGTTAACAGTACCCAATAACTATGATGGCCAAGTGAAAAAGTTTTTGCAGCCATAAAACCTATCAAACAAACTAATGATACCCTTAACGCATGTTTAAAAGCTGCCGAGCTCCACGAAAGGTTATCAAAAAATATATGGGGCGCAAAATCCTGGTGACTTACAAATTTTGAGTATTCAACACTTTTATCATTTTGTATAAGTATTTTGGATGAGTTGGAATTGTAATAGTTAAATATATTTTCAATCTCCTGGTTCAAGTCGCGTAGGTTTATTAATATTTTTTTCAACACCAGGTTGCTGGTTTCATGGCCGGTTTTACCAATAGCGTCAATTTTTAGCTTTAACTGCTCTAATCCGGGGTTAAAATTATAAAGATGCTTATATCTCGTATTTGATAATATGGCATAGCCTATATTTTCCAGCTCGTTGGCCATTTGATGTACCAGGCCGCCTATTTCAATTAATATTCCGGTATTCTTAAACTTTTCGCGAATAGCCACATAATCATAATGGGTAGCCATTATTTGTTCAAACATATCTACCAGGTCAACAAAAGTTAATACCAGTATGCGGCTTGCATTGGTTGATTCTTTTACCATTAACCTGCTTTTAAAAAGCAGTTCCCTTACGGCATCCTGGTGCTGGCTAACTTGTATTTGTTGCGATACCAGCTTATGATAGTTTTCGTCAATATCTGTTTCGGGTAAATAGAAATCGGCTTTTATCCTTAAAAATTTAACAATATCGGCTATGTTTTCGCCCAGCGCCTGTTGCGCCGCACGATAGGGGCGAATGCCAAAAAACAATAAGCTAAAAAGCATATACCAGATGCCGCCTGCCAAAATACTGGCGCTGTAGCCTAATACTTCAGCGGGTGGCTTATCGCTATCTATCATCAACACCATGATAAGCAGGGAAGCTGTGGCCACATTTGCCGCACGGTTTCCATATACCGTAAGCATAGAAAACGCAAAAGAAAACAGCGTAATTTCAAAACCCAGCGCAAAAACATTAAAACGGGCAAAGCCAGTGGCAACGGCAACTAAAAAAATACAGATGTTGCCAATGCCCATAGCATTGCGCTTGTGAATTACCGGCCCGGGGCTGTCAATAACAGCAATACAGAGCGCGCCTAATGATAATGCAATGCCTAAACTGAAATGATCAAACCATAACAGCACCAGTGTGGGGATCAATATGCCTGTTGAAATGCGCAGCCCGTCAGAAAAATATTGGCTAAAAAAGAAGCTTTTTATTTCTGTTGACCGGATACTCATTAGTGGATTATTAATATTAAAAATTGGCATGTCAAATTTACAAAAATTTTATCGATATGGTATTTTCGTAATCAATATTAACAATAATTGACAATTACGTTAATAATTATTCAATTTTTTCGATTTTTAATTAAATATAATTAAATTCACCCCGATTATAGTAACCGATAAGCCCAACTGTATTTTTATTTAATTTCATCTATCATGCCATCAACGTTAAAGCTCAGCCAAAGAGAAACCGCTTTCAATAATGAAGTGGTTACCCGTTTTGAGTTATATAACAGTTTATTCCAAACTTTACCTTTTTACCAGGTTAAAGATACCGGTATTTTGCTTCCTTTTTTTAGCTCGCATTGCGAAAAAGGGGCGGCAAAAGAACTTTCGCCTACGGCTATTATCGAATCGTTTTTTAAGAAATATGTTTCGGATATTGATCATGAGGAGCAAATTAACCGTTTATTCAGGTTTATACAATATATTGAAAGGCAGGTGGTGTTGTTTGATGCTATTGAAGATTCATCCTTTAGCAAACTGGGGCGAACCGATGATATTGGAACCCTGCAAAGTTTATTGCAACAGGCTGCATCAAGCGATGAAGCACGGAAAAATATAAGCGAAAAACTAAAAGATTTTTCATTACGCCTGGTACTTACCGCGCATCCTACGCAATTTTACCCCGGTACTGTGTTGGGCATTATGACCGATCTCATTGAGGCATTAAAAACCAACGATATTAATAATATCGACGTTTTATTGCAGCAATTAGGTAAAACACCATTTTTTAATAAAACATCGCCAACTCCGGTTGATGAGGCGGTTAGCCTGGTTTGGTTTTTAGAAAACACTTTTTACCACGCTGTATCGGCCATACAGGCTAAACTGGAAGAAGAGTTTGATATTACCACTGATAATGGCCACCAAATATTAGAATTGGGCTTTTGGCCAGGTGGCGACCGTGATGGCAACCCCAATGTAACCACGCAAACCACTAAAGATGTTGCACATTTATTGAGGCAGATCATATTCCGTTGTTATTACCGCGATTTCAGGATATTAAAACGCAGGATAACTTTCAGGGGTATTGAAAAAACAATGGCCAAGCTTTATTCTATATTTTACGATAACGCGTTTAATCCTCCAAAAGTTGGGAAGGAAAACTTGCAGGGTGAATTATTAGAATTATTGCAATCTGTAAGGCAAACTTTAATTACCAGTCATGACAGCTTGTTTGTTGATATAGTTGACCATTTTATACAAAAGATAAGGCTGTTTGGCTGTTATTTTGCTACCATTGACATTAGACAGGACGGCCGTGTATTGCGCAAGGTTTTTAAATACTGTACCCAACAACCCGAAATTGATAGCACGATTACAGATGGTTACGAAGAATTTGCTGAAGCTGATAAATTAAAGAGTTTAAAATTTATCGAGGCCGATTTTCATTGCCCGGATAAAGCCGATTCATTAACAAAAGATACCCTTGACACTGTTAGGCTGATGCAGCAAATTCAGCATTCAAATGGCGAAAAGGCCTGTCAGCGTTTTATTATCAGTAACTGCCAGCAGGCATCAGATATTTTGCAGCTGATCGACCTGTTTTTATGGAGTGGCTGGAAGGCCGAAAAGCTGAGCGTTGATTTTATGCCCCTGTTTGAAACGGTGAATGACCTAAAAGTAGCAGCCGGGGTAATGGAACAGTTATATACCCACCCGTTTTATAAAGCACATTTAGAAATGCGCGGAAATGCGCAATCTATCATGCTTGGTTTTTCGGACAGCACCAAAGATGGCGGTTATTTAATGGCCAATTGGTCGATATACAAAGCAAAGGTTGAACTTACCGCCATGGCCCGTAAATATGGCATCAAGCTAGCGTTTTTCGACGGCAGGGGTGGCCCGCCGGCACGCGGGGGCGGTAAAACTCACCGTTTTTATGCTTCAATGGGCAAGGAGATCGCTAATGAGAAAATACAATTAACCATACAGGGGCAAACCGTAAGCTCGCAATACGGATCAATTGAAACGGCACGTTTTAATATCGAGCAGTTGATCAACGCGGGTGTAATATCATCTCTGCAACCTAACAATAACGACCTGCTTGATGATGGCCAAAAAGAGTTAATTACCAACATGGCCGATGAAAGCTATCAACTGTTTATGGCCTTGCGCCAGCATGAGCTTTTTGTTGAATACCTGGAGAAATTTAGTCCGTTAAAATTACTTTCGGGTATAAATATCAGTAGCAGGCCAACCAAACGGAATGCCGATGCGCCGCTTAAACTGGAAGACCTGCGCGCCATAAGTTTTGTAACCTCGTGGAGCCAGTTAAAACAAAGCATACCCGGGTTTTATGGCGTAGGTACCGCGTTAAAAAAGATGAAAGACGAGGGCAAATGGGCTGAGATCGAAAAGCTATACAATACTTCTGGTTTTTTTAAAACCATGCTGGATAATTGCATGATGTCGATGTCGAAATCAGATTTCAGGGTAACCGCTTATCTGGAAAAGGACGAAAAATTTGGCACCTTTTGGAGATTGCTTAAAAATGAATATGAACTTACCAAACGTTTATTGTTAGAACTGACAGGCAATACTTTTTTAATGGAAGATTCGCCGGTGGATAGGCGCTCCATAGCTATACGCGAAAAAATAGTACTGCCGTTGGTAATCATTCAGCACTACGCGCTGCAATGCCTCAATAAAAACACAGATAAAGAATTAACGGAAATTTATAATAAACTGGTGATACGTACCGTATATGGCATTGTTAATGCGGGCAGAAATTTAGCTTAAACCGGCTGTTATTTCTTCGCGCTTAAAAAACTTTGCAAGGCGTGTTGCGTAAATTCAGATAGTACCAGTTCACCGCTTATAGCGGCTCGTTAATGTAATAGGCGGTCCCAATCTTCGGTGCCTTCCCATAGTATTTGCTTTAACCCGGCAAGCGCTTCTGGATGATAGGATGCCAGTTTTTCGGCAAGGGTATCTACGGCGGCATCTAAACTGCTGATATCAGCATATACCTCGTTATACAATCCTTTATCTTTTGCCCATTGTGCCGACTGGAAG
>JABDBT010000100.1 GCA_013288465.1 Bacteroidota bacterium
GATCATGTATTACTATCTAAAGCAAGCGAACTGGATCTGGTTGATGAAGAGTTCCGGGCTATATTAACTATTGAACGTATCAGTGCTATTATTGACCTGATCCCGGATGAATGGCTAACCGGCGAAACATCATTTGATACCCCCGGCCATTACCGGGAGGCCTATATACAATTTTTGGTATCGCGCATTGCACATTCGGCAAATTTTATAAAAGAGGCACAACATGCAAGGGAAGCACTTATTTGAGTACGCCATTATACGCGTTGTGCCAAGGGTAGAGCGCGAAGAATTTTTAAATATTGGAGTGATACTTTATTGCAAAAAAGAGAATTTTTTGCAGGTTAAATACCTGCTGCATGAAGAACGCCTGCAATGTTTTTTTGGTTATATAGATATTGCCGAAGTAAAGCAACATCTCAGCTCGTTCGAACGCATTTGCGCCGGCGACGAAGCCGCCGGCCCAATTGGTAAACTGGATATGGCATCGCGCTTTCGCTGGCTCACAGCAACCCGCAGCACCGTTGTACAGGCATCAAAAGTACACCCTGGCTTTTGTACCGACGCATTAGAAACATTGAACAGGATATTTGAGCAATTGGTGGCTTAGATCCTAACACCAAATAAAACGCTATCCTGTCCCTACTCATCCTTCGGTTCCCAAAGCTCAATTATATTACCTTCCGGATCGAGTATATGGATAAACTTGCCATAATCATATTCAGCAAGTTCATCAACAATGGTCACGTTGTCTCTTTTTAGCTCGTCAAGCAGCGCAACCAGGTTTTCTACCCGGTAATTGATCATAAAGGGCTTTGCCGAAGGGTTGAAATATTTGGTATCCTGCGAAAATGTGCACCAGCTTGTAGATCCTTTTTTTGATGGGTCATCATCCTCCCGCCACTCAAAGGTTGTTCCGTATTGGCCAACAGGCAATCCAAGATTTTTCACATACCATTCGTTCATACCTTTCGGGTCATTGCATTTAAAAAATACGCCGCCCAGGCCCGTTACTTTTTTCATATTTAATCAGTTTTGTTTTTATTTATACGTTTACGGTAATTGGTTTAGATCTCTTTTTAAGTATTAGCGCAGCTATGAACGATATCACGATGCCAACCGGCGCAATTTCTAAATAGGTGAACATGGCCCTAAAGGTGGCGCTTGTTTTATATTTCGCCATTGTGGTTGCCATTTCAGCTCCCTGCTTTTGTATAACCGCGGCGCTTGCTCCGCTGGCTTTCAATTCGGCTAAGGCCTGAGCCTGGTATTTTTCAGCAAAATCAGTATTGAAATAACTACAATCGATCATCCAAACTATTACATATACTGTTGATGCAATAAGCGTTATCCAAAGGCCAATAACCAATGCTTTACCAAAAGTAACCTGGCCACTATTTTGCGTATCCCGATAATTTTTAATAGCCACAAATATGAGCGAAAATGCCAGTATCATACTTGCATAGCCAAATAGCATCCGGGTGTTCAGGCTTAAATGATTGCTCAATACCCCTTCGCTAAGCACTCCCCATGATACACTTATAATACCGGCTATTACGCCACAAACCCAAATTGTCTTTTTCATTTTGTTTATTGTTTTAAGTTTTACATTCTGCTCAAAATTGAAATATCAGGTTGGTTTTTCAATCATACTTTCGGGTGATTTTGCAGAAAGATGCGGTTATCACACTAAAGGGTGACTGTTTCACGGTATCAGGCTAATTCGTTTTGCTTTTTCAATAGCCTGTGTACGGCGTTCAACTTCCAGCTTTAAAAACAGGTTAGACGTATGTGTTTTTATGGTGTTTAACGAAACAAATAAACGGTCGGCAATTTGCTGGTTGCTTAACCCATCAGCCATTAATTGCAAAACTTCCAGTTCGCGGCTGCTTAAACGCAGTTTGTTTAGTTCATCCTGGTTTACTATAAAATCCGGATTGGTAAAAACCGTCTTTTCAATCACAACTGTTTCAACCTTGGGTTTGATCAGCTTTAACGCGAGCCAGATACCCAACCCGGTAAATAATACAGCTATGGCACCCGCATATATTTCAAAAGCGTTATTAATTATAATAAAATGCCATTCGAGCCATTTTAACAGCAATAATAATGCGGCAAGCGACACACCGTAAAGTATAATTTGCTTGTTTCTTGCTAATACATTAAAGGCCATAGGTTAAACTATTTATCGCTCAGCTTTTTTATTAATACATTATTGTATAAAATTACTCGTTCGCTGTTGTAATTTACAGAAATTATATTTTATATTTAACCACCAATTATAAACCAGGTTATTACCTGTTGCCAAATTTATTACTGCAATTTTTCCCTTTATTTTATACTGGGAAAAATAGTGGTAAAATAATAATTACACAACAATTCAACCTGCTATTCTTTGAAAAACAAAAAAATGCAGCAATAATTGATTCTACTACGATCGATTACAACAATAATTGCATTTTATCTATCAAAAAACACCTTTTTTTATCATTTATAGATTCAAATTCTATAAATAATTTCAATTTTTATAAAAAACAGATAAGTTTTAATGCTTTTTTCCAAATAAAATATGTCTTTTTTGTTTTTATGACATATTTAATTTCAAAAAGCCTTTTAAAATGTAACTTTTTTGCGTCAATCTGCTTTTTTGGATTTTACTATTTTTAAATTACTAATTTGTCCATTGTTTATTTATTAACTGACCTAATTTAATTCACGAATGAAAAAACTATTACTCTTCAGTTTTGCCCTGATGATTTTTCAATTGTGCCGTGCGCAGGAAACGTTTCCTGTTAATGGTGCCTGGGATATCCACCAGGGGCAATTCGCCTTTGTTAACGCTAACATAGTAGTTAGCGCTGATCAAACCATAACCGGCGGTACCCTGCTGGTTAAAGACAAAATGATAGAGGCCGTAGGCACAGGTATTGCGGTGCCCAAAGGCTATGTTACTATCGACCTTAAAGGTAAATTTATTTATCCTGGCTTAGTTGATGCCTTTACTACCTACGGTATGCCCGAAGCAGCAAGAGCAGCTGCCGGAGCAGCTGCCTTTGGCGGCGGCCGCAGTTCAGTCACCGTATCAACCAAACAAGGCGCTTTTGGATGGAATGAAGCTATTAAACCCGAAATGAGTGCTAAATCTATATTTCATGTTGATGCTGCAAAAGCGGCCGACCTGAAGAAAATTGGCTTTGGTACTGTACAATCGTTAATACATGATGGTATTGCCCGCGGCACTTCGGTAGTTGTTGGTTTAGCCGATGACCGCGATAACTTTGTAATGATCAATGATAATGCTGCCGCTAATTATTCTTTTAGCAAGGGTACAGCTGCAACAAATTATCCTTCTTCATTAATGGGCACTATAGCCTTAATACGCCAAACTTATTATGACGCGCAATGGTATAAAAACCAAAAAGAAGAGTATAATATCTCTTTAGACGAGTTTAATAAAACCCAAAATTTACCACAAGTTTTTGAAGTGAGCGATCCGGAAAGTGTTTTGCGCGCCGCCAAAATTGGTAAAGAATTTGGCAAACAATATATTTTAAAAACTGATGGTGAAGAATATCAACGCATTGATGCCATGAAGGCTACCGGTAGCGCTTTTATTATTCCTTTAACCTTTCCTGCCCCTTATGATGTGGAAGATCCGCTGGATGCCCGCAACGTAAGCTACGCGCAGTTAAAAGGATGGGAATTGGCACCAACTAATCCCGGCGCACTGGAAAAAGCGGGTATAAAATTCGCTATTACCTCATACGGTTTAACCAACGCACGCGATTTCTGGACAAACATCAGGAGCGCCATGAATTATGGGCTGACCGAAAAACAAGCCTTAAACGCGTTAACAACCATCCCTGCCGAAATGCTGGGCGTAAGTGATAAAGTAGGCACATTGGCTAAAGGAAAAATAGCCAGCTTCCTAATCACTTCTGATAACCTATTTAAAGCTGATAATGTAATTTATGAAAACTGGGTTGAAGGCCAGCAATACGTGGTATCAAAAATGGATATTGCTGATATGCGCGGCACCTACTCACTTTCGGGCGATGGTTTAGCCAATACTACATTGGTTATAGGCGGCGCACCCGGAACTTATGATCTGAACATATCACGTACCGGGGCCGATAGCGCACGTGCACGCGGTACTATTACCCGCACCGGCGATCAGCTAAGTATGTATTATAATATGAAAGGCATGACTCGCTTAGCTGGTTATATAGCGTCGGCTTCGCCAGTAATAATTAAAGGCAACGCTACTTTACCTGATGGGAAAAATGTTACCTGGACAGCAACTTACACAGGCCCTGCCCCGGCAGGACAAGGTGGAGGCGGCTTCGGCGGTGGCGGTGGCGGCCAGCGTGGTGGTGGCGGTGCCGGTGGCGCTGCACGGACAAATACAACCGCTGGCCCTGTTGTTTATCCGTTTGTAGCTTTCGGTAATACAGAAATACCAAAAGCCGAAACCGTACTGTTAAAAAACGGAACAGTTTGGACAAACGAAAAGCAAGGCATTTTAACAAATACCGACGTTTTACTTGAAAACGGCAAAATAAAAGCAATAGGCAAAAACCTTTCGGCACCTGCCGGGGCCAAAGTAATTGATGCTACCGGAAAGCACATTACCCCGGGCATTGTTGACGAGCACTCACATATTGCTGCTACTGGTGGTATTAATGAAGGCACACACTCGGTTACTGCCGAAGTACGTATTGCCGATGTAATTGACGCGCAGGATATTGAACTATACCGCCAGTTAGCCGGTGGTGTAACTACCTCGCACATCCTGCATGGCTCTGCAAATGCTATTGGCGGCCAAACACAATTGATCAAACATCGCTGGGGCCTATTGCCTGAAGAATGTAAATTTGAAGGCGCTGATGGGTTTATCAAATTCGCTTTAGGTGAAAACGTTAAAGGAAGTAACAATGGTGGCGGTGGTTTTCAAGCCAATACTGTTCTGCGTTTCCCGCAAACACGCATGGGTGTTGAAGAAGTATATGTTGACGCGTTTACACGCGCCCGTGAGTACAAAGAAGCCCGCGCTGTAAAAGGCAGCACTACGCGCCGCGACCTGCAACTGGAAGCATTGGCCGAGATAATGGATAGCAAACGATTTATCACCTGCCACTCTTACGTACAGTCTGAAATTAATATGCTGATGCATGTTGCCGATTCAATGGGCTTCCATGTAAATACGTTTACCCACATATTAGAAGGCTATAAAGTAGCTGATAAAATGAAAGCGCACCATGAATTTGCCTCAACTTTTTCTGATTGGTGGGCTTATAAAAATGAAGTTGCCGAAGCTATAGCTTATAACGGTACGCTTATGCATGACGCAGGTTTAATTGTAGCATTCAACTCGGACGATGCCGAAATGGCCCGCCGTTTAAACCAGGAAGCCGGCAAAGCGGTAGCTTACGGAAAAATGAGCGAGGAAGAAGCGTTAAAACTGGTAACACTTAACCCTGCAACCATGTTGCACGTAGAAAACAGGGTTGGCAGTTTAAAACCGGGTAAAGATGCCGATGTGGTAGTATGGTCTGCCGATCCGCTATCTGTTTACGCGGTTTGCGAAAAAACTTATGTTGATGGCGTTCCATACTGGGATTATTCAAAAGATGCTGAAAACCGAAAAATGATGAATGCCGAATCGGCCCGTATCATCCAAAAAATGATCGAAGCTAAAAGTGGTGGCGCTGCTACCCAAAGGCCAACACAGGCGCGCAGGCGTTTATATACTTGCGACAGTGTAGAAGATCAAAATTTTGTGGTTGCTGATGAATATACTGACATGCAAAAAGCAAGACAGGCTGCATCAGAAAAATCAGACGATAATAACATTAAGAACTAATAATCCTATTTAAACGATCATGAAAAAAACAATATTAAGTTTAGGGGGATTATTGCTGGGCATTACCCTCTCTTATGGGCAGGCTACTATATCGCCTGCAAAAGCACAATCAAAACCCGTTGTAATTACCGGCGCTACCATACATATTGGCAACGGACAGGTAATAAGCAATGGTTATATCACCTTTGATAAAGGCAAAATTACCGGCGTTGGCGAAGGCGCCGCTCCAAGTATTTCAGGTTATGAAGTCATAAACGGTGCAGGCAAACAGGTATATCCCGGTTTTATATGCCCTATGACCACACTTGGATTAATTGAAATTGAAGAAGGTGCAAAAGGCACTGTTGATGACGCTGAAACCGGCGAGTTTAACCCGCACGTACGCTCATTAGTAGCCTATAATACCGATTCGAAAGTAATACCTACTGTACGTTCAAACGGGGTTTTACTGGCACAGCCTGTACCAAGCGGCGGTGTTATTTCAGGAACATCATCAGTGGTACAGTTAGATGCATGGAACTGGGAAGATGCAGCCTATAAAAAAGACATGGCTGTCCATTTAAACTGGCCTTCGGCCGGTGGCCGTGGGGGCCGTGGCGGCGGCGGTGGCCGCAGGGGCGCTGTAGCAGCACCCGGTGCCGAAACACCTGCAGAACGCGCGCAAAAAGCAATTGATGTTTTGAACAGCCTTTTTGCAGAGGCAAAAGCTTATGCCGAATCGGCTAAACCGGATGTAACCAACATACGCCTGGCTGCTTTGAAAGGGTTATTTACCGGCACCAAAAAGCTTTTTATTATTGCCGATGAGGCCAAACAAATTGTACAGGCAGTTGATTTCGCTAAAAAGTTTGGCGTGCAGGCTGTAATTGTTGGTGGCAAAGAATCATATATGGTTACTGATGTATTACGGGAAAACAATGTGCCGGTAATTATCCGCGAAACACAAACCTTACCCGAAAGAGCTGAAGATGATGTTTATGAGCCGTACAAACTGCCTTTAAAATTACAAAATGCAGGGGTACTTTATGGTTTAACCGGCATTGGCTTTTGGCGCCAGCGCAACCTGCCGTTTGAGGCCGGCGAAGCTGTAGGTTATGGCTTAACTAAAGAGCAGGCTTTATCAATGATCACCATGAACAATGCAAAAATATTGGGCATTGATAATACTACCGGCACTTTAGAAAAAGGCAAAGACGCTAACTTGTTCATTTCAGGCGGCGATGCTTTGGATGAGATCACTATTGATGTACAAAATGCGTTTATACAAGGCAGAAACATTAATCTTGATAATTTACACAAACAACTGTACAGGAAATTTGCCGCCAAGTACGGTGTAAAAGCAAATTTGTAAGCAACCCATACGTTTTATATCACAATTTAAAACCCCGGCTAACCAATAGCCGGGGTTTTTGCTTTTACGCGGAGTAACCCACCAGTGTAAATTCAAAGTATCTTTCTATAACCTGCGCCCTGGGTGAATTGTGCCTGCCAATAATACCAAAAAATAATTTTATTATATTGTATTGAATATATTACAAATAAATACTATATTTAATTTTCGAAGCGAATTGTGGGTAGGGTAACCTAATTTATAATTAGATAGTTACTATT
>JABDBT010000101.1:0-560 GCA_013288465.1 Bacteroidota bacterium
CAAACCGGTAAAAAGGTTGAAGCCAAATTGCAAAGCGGTGAAGAAACAGTAACCATTACCTGCGACTGGCTTATTGGCGCTGATGGCGCGCATAGCGCCGTACGTAAACAATTGCAAATACCCTTTACAGGCGACACCTATCCGCATGAATTTTATTTAGCTGATGTTGAACTGGATAACGCGGAACTTGACGAGGATTATGTGCAACTATTTTTAAATAAAAACAGTTTCGCGGGGTTCTTCCCAATGCCCGAAGCAAGAAACTACCGTGTAATAGGCAATTTACCCAACGATCTCGAAACAAAGCAAGACCTTGAAATAGACGATGTTTTACCACTCCTGGACAAAACAGCAGAACGCCGGATAAACCTTGTTCAGAACAACTGGTTTACTGTTTATCGCCTGCATCACCGTATGGCCGATAAATTTAGGGATCAACGTTGCTTTTTAATTGGCGATGCAGCGCATATCCACTCGCCCGTTGGTGGGCAGGGTATGAATACCGGCTTGCAGGATGCTTATAACCTGGGCTGGAAGTTAGCCGGGGTGATCAATAACCA
>JABDBT010000101.1:570-7431 GCA_013288465.1 Bacteroidota bacterium
TCCTGCAAGCCGTGTTAAATAGCTATGCTGCAGAACGTATGCCCGTTGCTAAAACGCTGTTAGCTACTACCGATCGAGTTTTTACGTTGATCATGGCTGAAAACTGGTTGGTTAACCTGGTTAAAAAATGGGTATTGCCAAAACTGCTCAATATTATATGGGCGCAAAAAGGTACCCGCGCCGGTTTTTTTAAAAGAATATCACAAACGGGCATAACATACCGCGACAGCAATATTAACCTGCATCTTAGTAACAGCACAAAAGTTAAAGCCGGCGGCAGGTTGCCTTATCTTAAAGTGTTTGACGAGAAAAAGCAGGAAGAAACCGACCTGCATCAGTGGTGCGGCAAACCGGGTTTTACCTTTATAGCATTGGGTAATTTATCTGATCTTGACCTTTTTATGTTGGCTAAATGGATTACGCAAAACTACCCGGCAACTATCAATTTCTTTTACCTGCCGCAATCAACAAAAAACAAAACGGTTTTTGATGCATTTGAGATCAGCGAAGGCCGGAAGAAAGCGCTTATTATCAGGCCTGATATGCATATCGGTTTTATGAATGATGTGGTAGATATTGATATGATGGATAATTATTTGCTGAATGTGATGGGGTTGAAACCCTTCTAAACTGCATCGTTTTCATGAATATCTATAAAATCTAAAATGGCGGCTAACCTGAGCAAATTAGGAGGCACCTCCTTAAAGCTTTTTTGCTTTGTTCTATAAACACGCGACCCCTCCGGGGTTCGGCCATTCGTTGTGAAACAGGTATTTATAGCATTACACATCCTGAGAATCGGCCTAATCCTAAAAATCATGGTTCAGACTACCCATGAATGGTTTCGCTTTTGCCGTAGTTTTGTATCACATGCGCTTCATAAGCTAAAAACTCTTTCCAGCGGGTATCAACGTCTATAGTAACAGCATACTTTTTGGCAAGGCGAATGAACATGGAATAATGGCCGGCTTCGCTGATCATCAGTTCGTGATAAAAATCGGCCAATTGCTTATCGTTGATGTTTTCGGATAGCACTTTAAAACGTTCGCAACTGCGTGCCTCAATCATTGCCGAGAATAGCAGGCGGTCTATCAGTTGGGCTTCGCGGCCACCACCTATAATGATGAATTTGCGTAATTCGTTTACATAATTATCCTTACGTTCGCGGCCAAGCAGGTAGCCGCGCTCTACTATAATATCATGTACCCGTTTAAAATGATCCATTTCTTCCTGGGCCAGGCCAATCATATCCTGTACCAGGTCTGAAAGGTTTGGGTTTTGAACAATAAGGGTAATGGCATTACTGGCGGCTTTCTGTTCGCAAAAAGCATGATCGGTTAAAATTTCTTCAATATTGCTTTCCACCACATTCTTCACCCAGATAGGGTCGGTTGGCAATTGCAGTTTAAGGATTGTTTTTTCGCTCACAGTGGCAAAAATAAGGTTATTAAGGTAAAAGCGGAAAGGCAAAAGCTAAAAGCTTTTATTTGCAACTTACCCTATTAAATTTGATGATTTCTATGAGGAATGTTGATTTTTTTAGAAGTAACGACAAAATATACCTTCGGCTTTTACCTTTCCGCTTTAAGCCTATTTCCCGTATAAATTTTTGCTTTCTATAAATTCCAAAACCGAATCGGGCACAAAATATTGGATGTTCTTTTTTTCGGCTAATGATTTTCGGATAAATGTTGCCGATAGCTCCATCAGGGGTGTCATGGTTATGGTAACCGAGGGATGCGAGGCTAATTCGGCATTTTCATAGCCGGGGCGTGGGTAAACATAAATGCGGTAGTCGCGCAATATGAGTTTGTAATTTTTCCATTTAGGCAATGATACCAGGTTATCTGACCCCATTATTATAGCAAATTCATGCTGGGGAAATTTCTCCTTTAAATGCACAAGCGTATCAATGGTATAGGATGGTTGTGGCAGCTTTAATTCAACGTCACTAACTTGTATGTTATTTGAATTATCGGTAGCCAGGCGGGCCATTTCTAAGCGGTCATACGTATTGATCAGGTCGCCGTATTTCTTTAATGGGTTTTGCGGCGATACTACCAGCCAAACCTTATCCAGGTCGGTATGATTGGCCAAATAATTAGCAATAATTAAATGCCCTATATGTATAGGATTAAATGAACCGAATAGTAAACCAATTTTCATTGTAGTTAATGGCTAATAGTTCATGGGATAACTGCAAACAGAGAACTGCAAACTAACTTTCCGCCAGAAAGTCCTTCACCAATTTCTCCGCTTCGTTGCAAGCCGTTTCAAGATCGTGATTTTTAAGGATAATATCAAATTTGGGCGCGTAATTCAATTCCTTTTTGGCTTTTACAAAACGCTCTTTCAGTTTTTCGCCGCTATCTGTGCCTCTGCCGGTCAACCTTTCTATCAATACCTCCAATGATGGTGGCTGTACAAAGATAGCCAGTGCCTGCTCGCCATATTTTCGTTTTAAGTGCAGGCCGCCTTCTACATCAATATCAAATATTACGGTTTTGCCACGTTTCCATATCCGTTCAATTTCTGTGCGCAACGTACCATAAAATGTACCTGAATACACTTCTTCAAACTCAACAAATTGCTTTTTGGCAATACGGTGTAAAAAGTCCTCTTTGGTAATAAAGTAATAATCGCGTCCATCTTTTTCATCTCCCCTGGGTTGGCGTGTTGTGGCCGAAATAGAAAACTCCAACTGCGGGACAATTGAAAGCATGTGATGGACAATGGTAGTTTTACCGGCTCCGGACGGTGCTGAAAATATGATGAGTTTACCGTTGTGGTTCATTATTGTTGTAAGGGTTGTAAGTGTTGTAAAGGTTGTAAGTGTTGCAATAGTTTCAATTGGCTATGATGAAATTTAAACATCTGCAACCTTTTTAACCCTTACAACGTTTTTATCCTATCTACAACACATTTAACAGTTGTTCTTTTATTTTTTCAAGCTCTTCTTTCATCCCTACCACTAATTTTTGCATGGCAGCGTCGTTTGCTTTTGAACCTAAAGTGTTTATTTCGCGCCCTATTTCCTGCGATATAAATCCCAGCTTTTTACCATTGGCATCTGCGTTTTTCAGGGTTTCGATAAAATAATCGCAATGGCTTTTTAAACGGATCTTTTCTTCGGTAATATCAAGTTTATCAATATAGTAGATCAATTCCTGTTCAAACCTGTTTTGATCCATCGCCTCGCGGCCTACAGCTTCGCTTAAAAACTGGTTTAACCGTTCGCGGATAACCGGCACACGTTTTGGCTCTTCAACCTCCACTAATTTTAAATTATTTAAAATTATATCAATACGGTATTTAATATCCTGCTCAAGTACGTTACCCTCATCGCTTCTAAACTGCTGAAACGCTGTTAATGCCTGCTGAAAGGTTTTCTCTACTATCTTCCACTCTTCTTCCGAAACCGTTTCTTCGTCGTATTTTACCACTTCGGGCAAGCCAAGCGCCAATTGAAGCAGGTTAGTAGCAGGCTCATTCAGATCATGACTAACCGCTTTTAACTGCGTGTAGTAATGCTTTAACAGCTCGGTATCAATGCCGGCGGCCTTTACTGTAGAAGCCGCCTGCTCAACATTAATGGATAAGTTGACTTTGCCGCGTTCTATTTGCTTGCTGCAATCATTGCGCAATTGAAATTCTTTTTCCGAAAAAGCTTTGGGCAACCTTAGAGACAGTTCAAGAAATTTACTGTTCAGGGACTTTATTTCGACGGTGTATTTTGAGCTACCCGAATCGAAACTGGCAATTCCATACCCTGTCATGGATTTTATCATGTGCAAAGATAGTATTTTTGGAGATTAGTTAATTGGAGATTAGAGATTAGGCTTTGCAAGGGATAATGTTTTATATTTATCTTAGAATGACTACCTTGATACACCCAAAATTAATCTCTAATCTCTAATCTCCCTTAACACTTTTTCACATTTAGCCTTAAAAACATTTTCTAAATTTACCGCCCTAATTAAGCCCGATGTATTTTCGTTATACGCTGTTACTGCTTTTTTGCTATTGTTTCGCTTTAAAGGTAGCGGCCCAATCGTTTACTATAAGAGGAACAGTACATAAAAAGGGCTCACCGGATAGGGTAGCGCAAGTATTGGTAACCAATTTAAGCTCAAAAGATATCAGGATGAGCGATGATTTTGGTGTATTTCAAATTCAGGCAAAAACCGGCGACACGCTGAAATTTCAAAAGATAGATTATGCCTCCCTTATTTTTGTAGCCTATGGCGCCTCCGACATCAGTATCTATTTGCAGCCTATCATATTGCTTAACGAAGTATCAATAAAAGGGCAAACCAAAAAGCAGGAGGTAAATGAAATGATGAAAATGTATAAAAGCCAGGGCAGTTATTATACTTTAAAACCATCAGTATGGTCGATGATAAACTCGCCTTTAACCGGGTTTTACGAGCTTTTTGGGCAGGGGCCCAACCGCGCCCGCCGTTTTCAACAACATACACAGGAAGAGTTAGAGCATATTGAAGTTAACAAACGTTATACTGCGGCCCTTATAAAGAAAGTAACAGGGGTAACTGATGATAAGGAAATAGACGATTTCAGGCGTGCTTTTACGCCCGCTTATGAAGATATAAAGCAATGGAATGACTATGAACTGATAAACTATATCAAAAAGTCATACGCCTATTATAAGGACAATAAAAATGGCCTGAAATTGCCGAAGCTGTATTAAAGCTAAAAGCGGAATGCACAAAGCTAAAAGCTTATTTTGAATAGTTTATCAGATCCCTAATGCTTCACAAGCTTTTTCGGCGGCCAATTTTTCAGCATTTTTCTTACTAAATTCTTTTCCCATGCCCATCATTTCGCCGTCAACGCTGGCATTAACGGTAAATAGCTTTATGTTTTCGCCTTCGCCGTTGCTTACCAGGTCAAAGGATATATCCTTACCATGGCGCTGGCACCACTCAATTAGTTTACTTTTAAAATTGGTTTCGGTTTGTTCAAGCGTATGGATATCAATATGCGATTTGATAATATGGTTTACCAAAAAGCTGCGCGTAAAATCATAGCCCTTATCCAAATATACAGCGCCAATCAAAGCTTCAAAAGCATCGCCCAGCAATGAGCCCTGCCTTGATGAGCCTAAAATACGGCTATCATACTCGATCAATTTCTCGAAACCCAGCTTGCGCGCTAACTGGTTAAGGTTAACCCTGCTTACAATTTTTGATCGCAGTTCGGTTAAAAACCCCTCATCTTCATAAGGGTATAGCTTAAACAAAACTTCGGCTACAACGCTGCCTAATACAGCATCGCCCAAAAATTCCAGGCGTTCATTACTATTCTTAACACCTTTTTTAACATTTTGAGCTACCGACTTATGCCGAAACGCTAAACGGTATAACGACAAATTGCCCGGCACAAATCCGAGCAAATTTTTTAAAACTCTAACGTATTTTCGGTGTGGAGATAAGTAAAGTTTATATAAGCGGCTTATCGGCATTCACTTTAATCTTCGTACTTTTTAAAAATTACGGAAGCATTGTGGCCGCCAAACCCAAACCCATTGCTTTGTACTACGTTTACCTTGCGTTTTTGAGCCTTATTAAATGTAAAATTTATTTTAGGGTCAAAAGCAGGGTCATCAGTAAAATGGTTAATAGTTGGAGGAACTATGTCATTTTGTAAAGCCAATATAGCAGCAATAGCCTCAACAGCACCGGCAGCGCCTAATAAATGGCCTGTCATTGATTTTGTTGAACTGATATTTACACGGTAAATATCTTCGCCAAAAACATCCATTATGGCTTTCACCTCTTGTGGGTCGCCAATGGGTGTTGATGTTCCATGAACATTTACATAGTCAATATCCGATGGTTTCATACCTGCATCATCAAGCGCGGCCCTCATTACCAATGCGGCGCCAAGTCCGTCAGGATGCGGGGCTGTCATGTGATACGCATCGGCACTCATGCCGCCGCCTACCATTTCGGCATAAATTTTAGCGCCACGGGCTTTTGCATGTTCCAGTTCTTCTAAAATTATAGTGCCTGCCCCTTCGCCTGCTACAAAACCATCACGGTCAAGATCAAACGGCCGCGACGCGGTTGCCGGGTCATCATTACGTGTTGACAAGGCGTGCATAGCATTAAACCCGCCTATACCTGCTTCATTAATAATGGCTTCTGAGCCGCCGCTTATAAACATATTAGCTTTACCCAGGCGGATATAGTTAAATGAATCAATAAGCGAATTATTTGATGAAGCGCAGGCCGAAACGGTTGAAAAGTTTGGCCCTCTTAAACCATATTTAATAGAAATATGCCCGGGGGCTATATCAGCTATCATTTTTGGAATAAAGAATGGGTTAAAACGGGGTGAGCCGTCGCCTTTAGCAAAGTTAACTACTTCGTCCAAGAACGTTTTTAAGCCGCCAATGCCTGATCCCCATATAACCCCGATACGGCTTGTATCCAGTTTATCGAAATCTAACTGAGCATCTTTTACGGCTTCTTCTGTCGAGAACAAAGCGTATTGCACAAAAGGATCGAGCTTACGCGCGTCTTTTCTGCCTAAAAAAGCATCGGCATCAAAGCCTTTTACCTCGCAGGCAAATTTTGTTTTGAACAATGTTGTATCAAAACTTTTGATCAAGGCTGCGCCACTTACCCCATTCAGCAACGCGTTCCAATAGTCAGGAACGTTGTTACCAATCGGAGTAAGTGCTCCAAGCCCGGTTACTACAACTCTTTTAAACTCCATTTAAGCTAATTGGAGAGTTTTTATTTAACGTTTTTTTCAAGGTAAGCAATTGCCTGCCCTACAGTGCCAATAGTTTCTGCCTGATCGTCAGGAATAGCCACGTTAAATTCTTTTTCAAAC